>CAYZBC010000239.1:0-6437 GCA_964476535.1 uncultured Maribellus sp. | reverse complement strand
GACAATGTCTTTCCCATTTCAGTAAAATCCGTCGAAATGGTGGTTATTCCTCCTGCAACTACCTCCTTCAACATCGTATCATTAAAAGAAACTATCCCAAATTTTTTACCCAATTTAAGATTATAATATTTTGCAATTTTCACCAACTCCACCAAATCACGGTCCGAAATTAAAAAGTAGACCTCGTAAAGAGAAGGACGAATCCCATAAAGCGTTTTTACAACTTCATAATCAAAATTATTTTCCACACAAAACTCTACAAAAGCAATACTTCTTTCCGAAGGCTCTTTTCCCCCCGGATTTACAAAGATTAATTTACGGTATTTTTTTAAAAGAGAAATCCCTTCATTAAGCGCATCATAAAAATCTTGTTTAAAATCCTGAAAAACAACCGGATATTTATTCAGATCAGATTTCAATCGGTCGAGAATAAAAACTTTGTCTTTTGGAATTTTAGAGAGTAAATGTTGAGTACTATCAAAAGTAGCTGGCATAATAACATACGAAGTATATTTACCTATACTTTCAGCAATTAAGTTTTTAAAAACCTTATTATTAAAATGATGAAAGTAAACCTCCACATTCGCCCTTCCTTTCAAATTATTCATTAGCGAATTATACAAATCTTCCTTAAATGCATTCAATTCATCAAACAAAACAAATACTCTTTCTTCGTGCTGAATTTCTGTTGTGGCAATATAATATCCCTTACCTGGCTGGCTAATTAAAATACCCATCGCTTTTAACTCATAAAAAGCCACCATTACGGTATCACGACTTAAACCAAAATCGGAACAAATCTGATTTATTGAAGGGACTTTATCTCCTTTTTTCAGCACTTTCCGTTTTATGGCACCATACACAGAATCAATGATTTGTCTGTATTTAGGTTTTGAAGATCTGGAATCAATAGATATAATCCGCCTGGCCATTTTCATTCAAAATTTACACAAATGTAGGAATTTCCGACTTATAACACATGTTTTAAAACACTACCAGTACCTACCAGTAAGATTATTGTTTTTTGCAGATTTGTAAAAATTAAGATTTTATATTATGAAACGAACATGAAGTTTAATCTGTGATATTTCACAAACAAGCATGATTAAATTTCATCGAGAGTTCCATACCTTACAAATAAAAATAAAAAATTTAAACGGATGAAATTACAAAAAACCACATTCGGTAATTTAAAAGATGGCAGAGAAGTTAAACATTTCACACTGTCGAACAATAACGTTACAATTAAAATTACCAACTACGGTGCAATTATTACCAGTGTTGAAATGCCCGATAAAAATGGGATTGTTGAAAACGTAGTTTGTGGTTTCGAAAACCTTGAAACCTATATCAGCGAAGAATACCTGGGAAGTTACCCCTATTTCGGTGCAATTATTGGCCGCTTTGGAAACCGCATTGCAAATGGTAATTTGGAAATTGAAGGCACAAAATACAATATGGCCATTAACAACGGACCAAACCATTTACATGGGGGGTTAACAGGATTCGATAAAAAATTATGGGATGCTAAAACGATTGAAGAGGCTGACAAAGTTGGTGTAAAACTCACTTATTTAAGTACTGATCTTGAAGAGAATTATCCAGGTAGTTTGAAAGTAACCTGCATTTACACTCTTGATTCAGAAAGCAATTTCGGTATTGAATACTTGGCAGAAACCGATAAAACTACGGTAGTTAATTTAACCAACCACACCTATTTTAATTTAACGGGCGGAACAGAAAACATTTTAAACCACGAATTGGAATTAACAGCCACAAAAATGACTGAAATTGTGGAACAGATTCCAACAGGTAAAATTATTCCAGTTGCTGGAACACCATTTGATTTTACGAAATCAAAAAAAATAAATCGCGATATGGTAGATTTACCTAGCGGTTACGACGACAATTTTGTGCTGGACAACAAAAACGGCGAATTAAAATACATTGGTTGTTTAAGGGAAACAAACAGAGGTCGCAAAATTGAAGTGCTAACCACCCAACCCGGAATGCAGGTATATACTGGTTACTGGAATCCCGAGCTAGTTATTAACGGGAATAAGAAATTTGGAAGTTATTCAGGAATTGCTTTAGAAACCCAACATTATCCTGATTCTGTTAATAGACCAGAATTCCCATCCACTTTATTAAAGCCTGGAGAAAAGTACAACGAAAAAACCATTTATAAATTTATTGCTGAATAAATTCAAATAATCTCACGCCATATTTCCGGGTATTTTTTTTCACATTTTCAACAATTATCTTTTTTACTAAATTTTCTTACTTTTGGTTGAACTAAAAATCCAATCAAATTATTATGAAACGTCCATGATTTTAGAATTATTAAACACAAAAAACAATGATTATAAAATCATGGTAAGTTACATACATTGCAATTAAAAATATAAAATTATAAACGGATGAAAACGATAATCGAACTTTTTGAAACAACAGTCGCCAAATACCCCGACAATATTTATTTGTGGGAAAAAAGGGATGGAAAATATGAAGGAACGACATACAAAGAAACACGGGAACAAGTATTGAACCTTGCAGCAGGATTAGTTGCCTTAGGTTTTAAAAAAGGCGATCGGGCGGGTTTGGTTGCTGACGGTCGAAACGATTGGATTATTAGTGAATTGGGAATGCTTTATACCGGAGGGATTAATGTTCCGCTTTCTATCCGTCTCGAAAATAATGAATTAGCTTTCCGGTTAAACCACAGCGGCAGCAAATATGTTTTTGTTTCGAAACACTATGTTTCTAAAATTGCTGCTATTCGAAATGATCTCCCCGATCTGGAAAAGGTAATTTACCTTGATGGAACTGAAAATCCGGGTGAAAACGATTTAAATTATCAGGACATTTTAAAAAATGGAGCTGAATATTTAAAAATAAATGCAAGTGAATGCAAAACCATTTGGAAAGGAATTGAACCTAATGATTTAGCAAATATCTCTTATACATCGGGAACAACTGCCGACCCAAAAGGAATAATGTTATCGCACCTAAATTATGCGGCTAATGTTGTTCAATCCAACATGCTAATGGATTTAAAAACACACTGGAAAACGCTGGCTATTTTACCTTGGGATCATGCATTTGCACATACAGCATGTTTGTATGTATTTATGTACAAAGGGGCCAGTGTTGCATCCGTTGAAGTTGGAAAAACACCCCTTGAAACTTTAAAGAATATTCCGAAAAACATTAAAGAAATTCAACCTTCATTAATGATGAGCGTTCCGGCGTATTCAAAAGCTTTCAGAAAAAGTATAGAATCGGGAATACGGTCAAAAGGCGAAACAGTATATAAATTATTTCAATATGCTTTGCGAATTGCATACAAATACAATGGTGTTGGGAGTGATAAAGGTAAAGGTTGGCGTATTTTATTGAAACCTCAATTGTGGTTATTCGATAAAATATTATTCAAAAAAATTCGCGAAGGATTTGGTGGAAACCTTGAATTTTTTGTTGGAGGTGGCGCTTTGCTCGACATTGAGTTACAACGCTTTTTTTATGCTGTTGGAATGCCGGTTTGCCAGGGTTACGGATTAACAGAGGCCTCTCCGGTAATTTCGTCAAATGTACCACAGGCCATAAAGTTTGGTTCATCCGGAAAATTAGTAGATCATTTGGAACTGAAAATACTGGACGAGAATGGGAATGAACTTCCCCGCGGACAAAAAGGTGAAATTGTTGTAAAAGGAGATAATGTAATGTTGGGTTATTGGAAAAATCCAACGGCAACAGAAGAAACCATAAAAAACGGATGGTTGCATACCGGTGACATGGGTTATTTACATGAGGATGGATTTTTTTATGTACTTGGCCGTTTTAAAAGTTTATTAATTGGTAACGATGGTGAGAAATACAGTCCTGAAGGAATTGAGGAATCAATCGTTGATCAATCTCCATTTATTCTACAAGCCATGTTATACAACAATCAAGATCCGTACACTGTTGGAATGTTTGTTCCGGAAATTGATGCCATAAACAGGGAACTTAAAAAACGAGGAATTGAAAAGGGAACCGAAAAAGGGAATAAAGAATCGTTAAGCATAATTTCCAGTGCGATAAACGAATATAAAAAGGGTGGAATATATGGTGGAATATATCCGGAGAGATGGTTGCCGGCAAGTATTGTACTTTTGCCCGAAGCATTTTCTCAAGAAAATGGATTGTTGAATACAACGATGAAAATGGTACGTGGTAAAATAGAAAAATATTACAAACAAAAACTGGAGTTTCTTTATACACCTCAGGCAAAAAATATTGAAAACGAAATGAATTTCGAAGTCATTAAAAAATGGAATGTTTAACTTCGTGTTTTAAATTATTGAAAAATGATTATTGAAACAAATTCATATCCCCGAGCTGCCGTAATCGGAAATCCATCCGATGGTTATTTTGGAAAGACAATTGCCTTTGTTTTCTCAAATTTTATTGCAAAGGTTCAGCTTTATCAAACACCTGAATTGGAGATTAAACCGCAACATTTGGATGGCACTTCTTTTAAAAATATGAACGGGCTGGTAGAAAACATCAATTTTGCCGGGTATTATGGAGGAATGAGACTAATTAAAGGAATGATTAAAGTTTTTTATGAATATTGCACGGAAAATAATATTGCTCTTGCTTCGAAAAACTTTACCATTCAATATACTTCAAACATTCCATTAAGATTGGGACTTGCAGGTTCCAGTGCTATCCTTTCGGCATGTATGAAAGCACTTTGCCTGTTTTACGAAATTTACATTGCTCCGGCAACCGTTGCCAATCTTGTACTTTCCGTCGAAACGAAAGAGTTAGGGATTGCAGCAGGATTGCAAGACAGAGTGGCACAAGCTTTTGAAAAACCTATTTTTATGAATTTCAACAAAGAAATTATGGAGAAACAGGATTATGGAGATTACAAAGTGCTAAACACTGAGAATTTTCCACTTTTTTATATCGCTTATCGCAAAAACCTTTCAGAAGGAACAGAGATACTGCACAATAATTTAAAGGCACGATTTAACATTGGCGAAAAGAAAGTGCTTCAAGCAATGACACGCTGGGGACAAATTACTGAAGAATTCAAAACAGCTCTTCAAGACAACGATCGCAAAACCATGCATGAGTTAATAAACGAAAATTTTGACCTTAGAAAAAAACTCGTCCCTATAACAAGTGGAAATATTGAAATGGTTGAACTGGCCCGATCGGTTGGTGCAAGTGCAAAATTTACAGGTTCCGGTGGGGCAATAATTGGAACTTACGCAAATGAGTTGATGTATAGTCAACTAAAAGATTTAATGAACAATCACGAAATTGAAGTGATAAAACCCAACATCGTAAATAACTAAAGAATGATAAGAAAAGCAGTAATTCCTGCTGCTGGTTATGGTACACGTTTTTTACCTGCCACCAAATCGCAGCCAAAGGAAATGATCCCCATTATAGATACCCCTGTAATTCAATATGTTGTTGAAGAAGCAGTTGCAAGTGGCATCACCGACATTTTAATGATTATCGGGAAAGGGAAAAGAGCAATTGAGGAACATTTCGACAGAAGTCCGATATTGGAAGAATCGCTACTGAAAAAGCAGAATTTAAGAATGCTTGATAAAATTCGCTCCATTTCTAATATGGCCAATATTCATTTCATTTGGCAAAAAGAGATGAACGGATTGGGAGATGCAATTCTTCATGCAAAATACCACGTAGGTAACGAACCTTTCGTAATTCTTTTAGGTGATACTTTGGTTCAAAGTAAAGACGGGCCAATCACAAAGCAACTTATTGATGTCTATAACAAACACAAAGGCTCAGTTGTTGCTTTGGAAGAAGTTAAACCGGAATTGGTAAGCCGCTACGGAATAATAGATGGAAAAGCAATCTCTGACAATGTTTATAAAGCCTCTGACTGGATTGAAAAACCTTCGCCGAAAGAAACTCCATCGAATTTAGCAATTGCCAGTCGATATATTTTTACGCCCGAAATTTTTGATTATCTGGAAAAAACACCTCCCGGTAAAAACAACGAAATTCAGTTAACCGATGCCATGCGTGAAATGGTAAAAGAACACCCTATGTTTGGAATGAAATTCAACGGGAAAAGATATGATATCGGAGATAAAATGGGATTTCTGAAAACCAACATAGAATTTGGATTGAAAGACCCGGAGATTGGAGAATCGCTAAAAACCTGGCTAAAGGAATTTGCAGGTAAACTATAAAAACATCCAATAGTCAACGCCCAATATTCAATTTCAAGGATTTGGATATTATGTATTGAAAATTCAACTTAAAATATTTATTTCTTAGCCACGATATTTTCATCATAATTTATACTTATACTACACTTTTACTGGTCTAACTGGTTTTGACAAAACGATATGTGTAGGGAGGAAAGGGAGGAGTATATTATCCCCATTGCGATTGTTAATATT
>CAYZBC010000238.1:0-8317 GCA_964476535.1 uncultured Maribellus sp. | reverse complement strand
GAATGAGGGCTATTTATTAAAAGTCTTAAATATAAAAGTATGAGTTTGCCCTGATAGCAATTGTACAAAGACTACACTACAATCATTATTAGATTAGTTCTTTGCACCTACCAAGTAAGGTAATAGATATGCAACATAAATATAATCATAAATCAATTGAAATATTGCCTTATTAATATTTAATAGTTTAACGGATGTTAGTCCCGGCTTTTTTTACGAAAAACCGTTTAAAAAAAGCAATTTTCAAGATACAATATAACAGCTTTAACCCTACTTACACTCCTTCTTTTTGTCAACTCACTCCCTGTTTTCAGCATTCCGGTTTTTAAGATTGCAACTACTCAACTATTTGCTTTCGATACTGATATTTTCACAATCAATTTCGAACAATAAACACTAAAACTATTAACCAAATGACAATTAAAAAAATAAGACGAATACGATTTGCTAGCCTAACCATGGGGCTACTTTCATTCTTACTATTGATGTCGTGCAGTAATAACGAAACAAATAAGAAGGATTATATTAAGCTAGTTAAAATAGCGAAGGTTGTAAAAATATCCTCCGATGTAGTCAAACAATACCCCGGAGTTATTGAAGAAAACGAAGAAGTAAATCTTGCTTTTCGTGTTGCTGGCCCGATTCAAAAAATACATGTTAACGAAGGCGATTTTGTTCAAAAAGGACAACTTATTGCGCAAATGGATTCTCGCGATTATGAAATTCAGAAAGCGGCGGTTAAAGCACAGGTGACACAATTGCAATCGGAATATAAAAGGGTTGAAGAGTTAAGAAACCGCAAAAGTGTTGCTGAGAACGACTATGAAAAAATGTTGGCCGGCAAACAAATGGCCGAAGCAAAACTAAAAAATGCCAACGACCAGTTGTACGACACAAAATTACTTGCTCCATTTTCAGGATATATTACCAAGGTCAACTTTGAAAATGGCGAATTGGTAAACCATGGAACTCCTGTTGCATCAATGGTTGATGTAAGTATATTAAAGATGGAGATAAATGTACCTGCATCACTTTATATTGACAAAGAAAACATTAGTAAAATTGAATGTACGCAGGAAAGTATCCCAGGTGAGAGCTTTCCTCTTGAACTGTATTCCCACAATATAAAAGCAAATTCAAACGGCTTATACAAGTTCTACCTCAAACATAAACCCACAAACAATTCAAAATTAGCTCCCGGAATGAATGTTTCGGTTAAACTTACCTGTTCTAATTCGCAAAGCACCATTCTTAGTATCCCTGTTAATTCAATTTTTAGAAAAAATGGTGAATCCTATGTGTGGGTGGTGAAGAATTCAATGGTTACCGCACGTAAAGTTGATCCCTCAAGTACTATCACAAATGGAAACATAAGTATTACTGCTGGGTTAAAAGAAAATGAGGAGCTTGTAATAGGAGGTTTAAACTTACTTAGCGAAGACGAAAAAGTGAAAATTATGACTCCTTCAAGCCAAACAAATGTTGGGAACATCCTTTAAAACCAGAGTATGCATTTATCTGAATTAGTATTTAAGAAGAAAAAAATATTCTACTTTTTATTATTGGCCATACTTATTGGCGGGGTATTTTCTTTCAATAAGCTAAGCAAGCTTGAAGACCCTGAAATAATCGTCATGGTTGCCAATGTTATTACAGTATATCCGGGGGCCTCAGCGCACGATGTAGAGTTGAAAGTAACGAGTGTCTTGGAGAATGAGCTATCGGCGCTAGCCGATATCAATCAATTAAAATCGAGATCAGAGGCCAATGTTTCAATTATTACTGTTGAACTTGAAATGACAGTGCCTCAGAAAGAAATACCTCAACGTTGGGAGTTTCTCAGAGGAAAGCTTGAATTAGCAATGCCTAAACTACCTGATGGAGTTCAAACACCGATGGTTATTGACGATATTGGCGATGTATATGGTTTGTTTTATGCCATGGTAGCCGACAACGGTTTTACCTATAAAGAAATGGGTGAATACGCCGATTTTATTGAGCAAAAGATGCTTGAAGTTGAAGGTGTGAAAAAAGTAAGTGTTTACGGAAAGCAGAATCCTGAAATATTTATAACCCTATCGGCAGATAAAATGAGTGAAATGGGCATATTGCCCTTGCAAATAATTACTGCCATAGGCAATAATACCAAAGAATTATATGCCGGCAACATGGAAACCGGGATGCAACAATTGCGGGTTACTGTAAACAATAAGGCTACAAGTGTTGAAGACATTCAGAACGTTATTATAACAAGCCTTAATGGTGCTTCTTTTAAATTGGGCGACATTGCAACTATTACCGAAGGATATAATGATCCCCTGCGCAACACTTTGTATGTAAATAACGAAAAAGCTATTGGCATTGCCATGTCGATGGAAAGTGGTGAAAATATTGTGGTGGTTGGTAAAAGAGTTGAAGACAAATTAGCTAAACTTAAATCACAAATCCCCAATGGAATAAGTTTCGAAAAGGTATTTTTTCAATCAGAAAAAGTGAGTGAGTCCATTAATGGATTTATGTGGAATTTAGTTGTCTCAGTACTCATTGTAATTCTGGTACTCATATTCACCATGGGTTTCCGTGGCGGCTTAATAATCGGTAGTGGTTTAATACTGACAATTTTGGCTACTTTCCCATTGTTATTAACGCTCAATGGCACGCTACAACGCATTTCATTGGGTGCGTTTATTGTGGCTATGGGAATGCTTGTTGATAATGCTATTGTTGTATACGACGGCATATTAATTGAAAGAAATAAAGGCAGAAAGCATAAAGCTACCTATACAAAAACGGCAAAACAAACAGCCATTCCTCTTTTGGGTGCGACAGTTATAGCAATTGCAGCTTTTCTCCCTGTTTACCTGTCGCCTGATACTGCTGGAACTTATGTGCGCGATTTGTTTTTAGTATTGGCTATTTCGTTGTCGATTAGTTGGATTCTTGCATTAACTCAAGTGCCTTTATTTGCGGCTCTGTTATTCAAAAAGGATAAAAAATCAAAAAATAGTGAAACAAAGCCAATTGATACATACCACAAGCCCTTCTACAATATAATCAGACGGGTTCTGGAATTTGGTATCCACTACAGATTACTGACAATTGCGGTTTCTTTTGCCTTATTATTTTTGGCTGCCTTGGGCTTTTCCAAGGTCGATAAAACATTTTTCCCTAACTTTAATTACAATCAATGCTATATTGAACATACCCTAACTAAAGGCAATACACCTGAAATGGTAAGAGCTAACCTTGAAAAAATAACCAATCATTTTTCAACTTACGACGAAGTTGAAATGGTGGTTGCCAGTCACGGCATGACACCCATGCGCTATTGCCTGGTAAGAGGAATGATGACCGAAAATGCAGACAATTACGGAGAATTGATAGTAAACTTCAAGGATTACGAAACGATGCAAAAAATGCGTCCTGTATTCAACGACTATCTTCGTTCTGAATTTCCTGAAGCCCTTAGCCGAATTCGTAAATATAGTTTATCGGTAAAATCTACACATTCAATTGAAGCCGAATTTACCGGACCTGACCCACAAGTTTTAAAACGATTGAGCGAAGAAGTGCAAAATTACATGTTGCAAAATCCAAATGCCGATAATTATACCATTTGTAACGATTGGGAGCCCCAAGCGAAAACATTAGCAACCGTTTTTGATCCTGTTGCAGCCAACAGAGCGTCGATAACTCGTAATGATGTTAGCAATGCTATTTTAGCGGCCACCGATGGTTTGCCAATTGCTAAAGTTTATGAAGGAGAAACTGCCTATAAAGTGTGTATTAGGATTCGCGATAAAGAGGGGAATAGAATTGAAGATTTAAACGATATTCCAGTTTGGGGCACATTGCCCAATGTTGGTGGAATCGTAAATCAAAATACGCTTATGGGACTTTTTACCGGTGCCACAAATCAAGATGATTTACTTAAAGATCTAATTACAGCTATACCCTTGAGTACTGTAACAAATGGTGTTCAACTTGATTGGGAAGAACCTGTGGTGCGCCGTTTAAATGGAACCCGGGTAATTCAGGCCCAGTGTGAACCCATTGATGGAATAAGCCCTGAACAATTACAAGCCGAACTCGACGAAGTAGTGAGCAAAATGGAATTGCCTGATGGTTACGACTTTAAATGGGTCGGCGCATCGGAACTAAAAGCTGCGGGTTTAGCTGGTATTTTAAGTTATATTCCCATTTCTGCGGGTATTATTCTTCTGATTCTCTTGTTTTTATTTAACGATTACCGACGTCCATTAATTATTCTCTTATGCTTACCCTTAACTATTATTGGAATTGTTGCGGGTTTAGTCATTACCGGGCAACCCTTTTCTTTTATAGCCATTGTTGGCATTCTGGGTCTTTCGGGTATGATAATTAAAAATGCTATTGTTCTTCTCGACGCCATTGAGCTGCAATTAAAGCAAAGCAGCACACGTCATCAGGCGGTTATTGATGCGACCATATCAAGGGTTCGACCAGTAACAATGGCCTCATTAACCACTATATTAGGTATGATTCCATTAGTAAGCGACCCCATGTATGGATCGATGGCTGTAGCTATTATTGCCGGACTATTGGTAGGAACACTGATCACTCTCGTATTTGTACCCATTCTGTATTCGGTTTTTTACAACATCAGAATTCATTAGACTAATTAACATTCAAAAATAGCAAACAATGAACAACATAAAATTATATATCGTCATGGCTTTACTGCTTGGCACCTTTGTTGGCCATACTCAGAAAGCAATGCAACTTAACCTACAGCAATGCCGCAGTATGGCTGTCGAGAATAGTCAAACCATAAAAATTGCCAATGAGAATATTGCCAAAGCGAGTGGTGAGAAAATGGCTGCCCGTTCCGCATGGTTCCCCAATATTGAGGCATCAGCAATTGGCTTATATCGGTCTATTGAAATTCAGGAAGAGCTTTATTTGCCCACTGCAGTTCCCGACCTTACAACAGGTGAGCTTGTTCCAAATATTGCTTATAATCCATCAACCGGGGCGCCCATAATAAGTCCCGATGGTAATCCGGTTTTTAACTCTTACGCCTACCTACCATTAGACATAACATTACAAGGTGGCGCTTTGGCAGGAATTACAGCGACTCAGCCTGTTTATGCCGGAGGAAAAATTATTGCAGGCAATAAAATGACAACTATTGGCGAACAAATGGCTACGCTGAATAAAGCTTTAACGCAAGATGAGGTCATTTATGAAACAGATAAAGCATATTACCTCTATCTATCAGTTAAAGCTAAGGTTGATTTGGCAAAGAAATACCAAAACTTGTTGAAAGAGATTGTTAAAATGGTAAATAACAGTTACGAAACCGGCATGACAAATAAAAATGAATTGCTAAAGGTGCAGGTTAAATACAATGATGCCACTTTGCAGCTTCAGCAAGCCAAAACCGGGTTAAAGCTGACACAAATGTCACTTAACCGTTCGATTGGTCTCGATTTATCGACCCAACTTGAGATTAACGATAGCATTGATTCCTATATTTTTGATGCGGCTAAGGTAAACGCTGCACAAGTAGAAAACCGAAAAGAATTTCTTTTGATGCAAAACCAAACCGAAATGGTCGGACAAAATATAAAGTTGGTTCGTGGAGATTATATGCCAACTGCAGGTGTATCTGTTGGCTACAACCAAACATTATTGGCTTTTAAAAATATTAATAACTATAATCAAGGTGGCCTTAATGCGATGGGGAGTATAAACATACCAATAACTAATTTTGGCGAACGGAAAGGGAAAGTAGCTGTGGCCAAAGCCAATTATAATATCAAGCAACTGGAATTACAACAAGCTAAAGAGTATCTGCAACTTGAAATAGAACAAGCACGGCTTTCTTATATCGATGCTTTTACTCGTGTAGAGTTAAGCCTGAAAGCATTAGAACAGGCAGCTGAAAATATGCGTATTAGCGATGATAACTACAGCTTAGGAATGGAACCCATTGTTAATTTATTGGAGGCTAAAGCCGAATGGCAAAAAGCGAATAGCAACAAAATTGATGCGATAACCGAATTTAAGGTTAAAGAGAGTAATTTACTTCGAGTTGCCAATAATTTAAATGTAGAATAGCTCGATCGTAAGATTGATAATACAAAATTGTCACATCGCAAATCATTAATGCAGTAATTTATTCAAACAGAAACACGGATATTCATTTTAATAAATCAGTAATCAGCAATAAACTATTATGTTTTTGTAGATTTATATATTTGTACACAATAGAAATAAATGGTTTCACAAAGCAATAATTTTATAAGTGTCGTTATAATCGAAGATGAAGCGCATAATAGCCGAATGCTTCAAGGGTTGATAGAAAAATTGCGCCCTGACTGGGAGGTGCTGACGATTCTGGAGAGCGTTGAAGAAAGTATTCTTTGGTTTAATGAAAATAAAGCCCCTAAACTTATCTTAATGGATATTCAACTATCCGATGGTATTTGCTTTTCCATTTTTGATCAAGTAAAAATAAGTCCTTTAAGTAAAATAATTTTCACTACCGCTTATGATGAATATGCCATAAGGGCATTTAAAGTAAATAGCATCGATTATTTGTTAAAACCTATTGAAGAAACAGAAATTGAAAAAGCGTTTCAAAAATTCGAAGATATACTTCATATCGAGAATCCGCAGGTAGAAAGTAGTCAGGATTATCAAGCACTTATTCATTCAATTATTAATGGCAAAAAAGTATATCGAACCCGTTTCCTGATTTCAGGTCTTAAGGGCTATCATAAGCTTTATACAGGAGAAATAGCGTATTTTTACAGCGAAAATAAATTAACTTTTGCAGTTGATCGTCAGAATAAAGAACACATTATTGATTATAATCTGGAACAACTGGAATTGGAATTAGATCCTACGTTATTTTATAGGGCAAACCGAAAAATAATTTTGCATATTGATTCTGTAAAAAAAATAAACATAGAGCTGGGTAGCAAACTTAAAATTATTTTGGATCCCTTACCTGCGTTTGAAGTTATTGTTAGCCGGTTAAAAGCAAGTGAATTTAAAACATGGATGGGTAAATAATATGTATATTAATTCAAATCTCGATATCATATCTAACCTTACTACTTATCAACCAAAGTACATGGCTCTCAGAATCCTGGGAGTATCACTAACGGCCATTATTCTTTTCTTTATTATTAACTTGATTAGTAAGGATGTTCCTCTTGATGTTACGAAACTCATTTTCTCTTATTTAATGGTTATTGGGGCTTTAAATTGTGTATTCGAAGGCAACCTTATAGCGCTAAAACTTATGAATAGGTCTAAAAAGCTGAGCAGAAAGATACTTGTTCGTGCTTTGATAATTATAAGTACAACAACTGTGGTAAGTCTCATCTGGATATCACTTGCAGATATGTTTTTTGCTGTAGAAGAAATATTTCAATACGGTATAACCCAAATAACCATTCTGGGCGGGGTACTGATAGCCATTATTCAGCTATTAGTAATTTTCGTATCAAAACTTGCCAATGAATGGTTAATTAGCAAAAAAGAAAATGAAGAGTTAAAACAGGCGAAACTGCTCAGCGATTATAATTTATTGAAAGATCGCCTAAACCCGCACTTTTTATTTAATAATTTGAGTGTCCTGAAGTCACTGATTCATTATAACCCGGCAGAGGCTGAGATATTCACACAAAATTTCACCAATGTTTATCGATATGTGCTAAAAAGCCATGAAGAAAAACTGGTTCCATTACAGGAAGAACTCAAATTTTTAGAATCGTATATTGCTTTACACAAAGAACGTATTGGGGAAGGTTTATTCGTTGATTTCTCTATTAATAAAGACGATTATGTGCGAAAAATCCCGCCTTTGTCCCTGCAACTTTTGGTTGAAAATGCCATTAAGCACAACGTAGCAAATAAATTACGCCCTTTGCATATTTCTATTTCTACCCAGAACCAACAACTAATTGTTAAAAACAACCTTAATCGAAAGGATACAACCTATTCAACACACACAGGTCTAAAAACATTAAGGGCTCAGTATAAACTCATTGCCAATCAGGAAATTTCTATTCTTGAAGATAAAAAATATTATACTGTAAAACTTGCCCTGTTATAAATAGCGTTCTATATTCACAAAAGTTAGATAAATATTACATCGGTTCCACAAGTGTATCCACGCTCCCAAGTAGCTCTTAGAAAGTTCTTGGATATTGTTTTTCTTTGTTTTATGCTGGGATTCTTAGAGCTGCAAATTTTGCGGCAACAATTCGTGGAGTTTGTTGACTTTGTGTTCCGGAATCACTTCCAGTACTTTTCTGAGCCA
>CAYZBC010000237.1:0-8322 GCA_964476535.1 uncultured Maribellus sp. | reverse complement strand
TTTTCATTTTCAACTAGGGGATTTTTCCCATTCAACCCTATATCTTTATAACAACAATAAAACGAACATCAAACTGTATGGATTTTAATCCGGAAATATTACAACGTTTTTTTAAGGGAAAGTATTCAAGAAAAGATTTTTTAGCCATAAAATCTGTCTTTGAAAAACCTGAAAAAGAAGCAGAAATAAAAAACCTCCTTCAAAACCATTGGTTTGATTTTAACGATTATCCACTTCCTGAAGGAAATATTGATCATGTATTGGATAAAATTCATCATCAGATTCGGATTGAAAATAAGCCTGTAAAAAGGATGCGGTTTATAACAACATTCCAGCGAATTGCCGCAATTCTAATTGTTCCCTTAATACTTACTTTTTTAGCCGTATTTTATTTTCAACCAAAATTACCGACTCCAGAAATTGCTTCTGCCGAAATACAATGTCCGCTGGGTGTACGTACAAAATTTGTACTTCCCGACGGAACCACAGGATTTTTAAACAGCGGTTCAACACTGGAATACCCGGTTATTTTTACCAGCGAACGAAATGTTACGTTAATCGGGGAAGCCTTTTTTGATGTTAAACACGATAAAGAACACCCATTTACGGTTAACACTCCCCACCTGGCAACCAAAGTACTAGGCACACAATTTAACGTAATTGCCTACGAAGACGAAAACAGCGAAGAAATAATTCTAAGGGAAGGGAAAGTGGAGGTTTACTCCAATCTAGGTGAAAAATTGGAAACACTTCAACCCAATCAAAAAATGGTATTAAACACCGAAACCAGGCAGTACAGTAAAAACAAAGTGGAAGCCGATCAATACGTTTCCTGGACTGAAGGGAAACTGGTATTCCGTAACGAAAACATGCAACAGGTGGCTAGCCGCCTGGGAAGATGGTACAACGTAGAAATTGAAATTCAGGACCCGGAATTATTAAAATATGCTTTCCGGGCTACGTTTATTGATGAACCTTTGGAAGAAGTTTTAAAACTACTGGCTAAAACAACCCCAATTACTTATGAAGAGCAAATGCGCGAAACTACGAATGATGATACTTATAAAAAGAGAAAAGTAATAGTTAGTTTAGATAGAGCAAGGTTAGATGCCTTTTAAGCAAAAGCAGGAGAGTGTTACCAGCACTCTCCTGTAAAATTAAGCAGTGTGTGAATTAGTGTAATAATTGTTTAACTACTTAAAGTTTCAAATTTATGAAAAAAAAATGGATTCGGGATGCCATTTATTATGGCGCCAAAACTAAAACGTGGAAAATTATGCGATTAAGTGCTTTTTTTCTTTTCCTGTTTATCTCCCAGGTTTGGGCAGATACGGGATACGCCCAACAAACCAAATTAACCATGAAAATGGATAATGCAAAGGTTATCGATGTGCTGGATGCGATTGAAAACAACAGTGAGTTCTATTTCCTCTTCAACCAAAAACTGGTTGATGTAGAGCGGAAAGTAGATGTGGATGCAAACAACAAAACAATCGACAAAATTTTAACGGATTTGTTCGCTGAAACCGGTGTCCATCATCAGGTAAAAGATCGCCTCATTATTCTAACAACCGAAAAAACAGTTTTTAATGAGGAAATGGTTGTTCAACAGCAAAAAACTATCTCCGGAGCCGTAACCGACGAAGCTGGCCAGCCACTTCCAGGTGTAACTGTTGTAATAAAAGGAACTACAAATGGTACAGTTACCAACATGGATGGAAACTTTACCATCTCAAATGTACCTGAAAATGCCACCTTGAAATTCTCCTTTGTGGGTATGTTAAGCCAAGAAATTGAGGTTGGTAGTCAAATCACAATCAATATTACAATGGCTTCAGATGCCATTGGTATTGAAGAGGTTGTTGCTGTGGGATATGGGACGCAAAGTAAAGAAAGTGTTTCTACGGCAATTGCAACTGTAAAAGCTGATAAATTGGAAAATTTGCCCCTAAGTAATGTGACACAAGCATTGGTTGGTCAGACATCTGGAATTTGGTTGCAACAGTCAAATGGTGAACCAGGATCTGCACCTAATATACGTATAAGAGGAAATGGATCTATTACAAGCGGAAATAATCCTTTGTTTGTAGTTGATGGATTTCCAATGACCGCAGGAGAATTTAATGCGATCTCTCCGAATGACATTGAAAGTGTTGATATATTAAAAGATGCCGCTTCAGCTGCAATCTATGGTTCCAAGGCTGGCAACGGGGTCATATTAGTCACAACTAAAAAAGGGAAAGCTGGTAAAACAAAATTTACTTTTAATAGTATTGTAGGATTCGATGAAGTTTCGAAAAAAGTTGAAGTGCTAAATGCGGAACAATATGTTAATATGGCAACGGAATCTTTGAATAATCAAGGAAAAAGTATTCCAGAATGGTTAACTAATTCTAGTTTATGGGAAGAAAATGATTGGCAAGATGTTATCTTTCGTAAAGCGCAAGTGCAGAATTATCAATTAGGAGCCAGTGGTGGCAATGAAAATATTCGTTTCAACTTGTCATTGGGATATCTTGACCAACAAGGAATTCTTGAATCTACATACATGAAACGATATAACTTTAAAGCAGATATAGCTGCTAAATTAAATAAATATTTAAGTGTCGGATGTAACTTTTTAGGCTCTTATACTGAAAAACGTACGCAAGAACCAATGGGTGTTAATACACAATCCGGTGTTGGTGGAGTAATGGCTGTTGCACTAAGCACTCCGCCTATAATACCTATTTGGCGTGATAACGGTGACTATTTTATTGCTTTTCAGGATGATAAGGCTAAGCAGGTATTCAATCCGAACCTTTCCAATCCTTTGAATAAGCTAGATGCTAATAAAGCTTACGATAAGTTATATCGACCCTCCGTTAGTGCATATATTGAATTAAAGCCAATGAAAGGCCTTCAAATTAGAACATCATTGTTGAATTCAATTATTACCGCAAGAAACGAGATGTATATTGAGCCCTTTTTGGCAAAAGGTGGAACAAATACCGGAAATATTTCAACACCAGATTTAACACAAATCAGGGCTTCACGAGGTAGTTCAGTTTATCATAGTTTATATTGGTCAAATACAGCTACTTATAATTTTTCGTTGATTGATCATAATTTTACAGCATTAATAGGATATGATGTTTCTATTCAAAATAGTTTTTCTACTTATGTAACACAAAGAACAGATGAAGATAATCCGGTGGCCTTCGACAATGCAATTATTAAAAATGTGCAGGGATCGATTCTGAAAAATGGATCATCCGAATCATCTAAATATACTTTTGATGGCGCTTTCGGAAGATTAAATTATGACTATAAGGGTAAATATCTTATTACAGCGTCTATTCGTCGTGATCGTTCAAGTCGCTTTGGCCCGGATAACAGGTCAGGAGTATTTTCTTCTGTTTCAGGGGGGTGGAATATAACAAAAGAAGATTGGAATTTCCCTGGGTTTCTATCATTACTGAAAATTAGAGCAAGTTATGGAGTAACAGGAAATGATCAGGTAGGTGAAAATTATCCATGGATTTCTACACTTAATAAAGATACGTATGTTTTTGGCGCTAATAATGCTAGTAATCAGGTTGTTACATATTTGCCAAGCGGTTTCACTAATACTAATTTGGGATGGGAAAAAAATAAACAAACTGACGTTGGTTTGGATTTAGGCTTGTTAAATAATCGTCTTTCTTTTATTATAGATGCGTATGAGAGAAATAGTAATACTATCTTTTCGACTGCGATTCCTAGTATAAATGGAAAGGCTAACAGCGCAATTCAAAATGTTGGAAATATAAGAAATAGGGGGTTTGAATTAATGGTGAATTCAAAAAATCTCACAAATGCGTTTAAATGGAATACAAATTTTAATATTTCATTCAATAAGAATGTTATTACCGAGCTATCTTCTATTCAGAACCAATTACCCAATGCCTGGGCAGGACAATGGGGGAATGTTATACGTAACATTGAGGGCAGGCCCATGGGAGATTTTTACATGTATGTTGTAGAAGGGACATTTAATAATGAAGAAGATCTTGAAAAATATGCCAAGTTTGGTACTCAATTCATTGGTGATTTAAGATATAAGGATTATAATAAGGATGGTAAAATTACTCCCGATGATATGGAATTGGTTGGAAATTATCAACCAAATTTTTATTATGGATTTGAAAATACTTTTTCATATAAAGGATTCGATTTAAGTATTCTGCTCAATGGATCATACGGCGGGGAAATTGTTTTTGCATTGGAAAGAGGCCTAGCATTAGGACGAGCGAGAGAAAATAATTTAATTAGTGCTTTGGGACGATGGAAATCAGAAAGCGAACCTGGTAGTGGATATTATCACAAAGCGGGAACGAAAGCTTTAGGATCAAATATTCAAGCTAGCGACAGGTATTTGTATGATGCGAGTTTTCTTCGTATTCGCAACCTTACTTTTGGGTATAATATTCCTGCTGCAGTCACAAAGAAATACGGAATACAAAATCTAAGATTTTTTCTGGTTGCTCAAAATCTGTATACTTTTACCAAATATCCTGGTTATAATCCTGAAGCCAACAAGTACGGAGACAATGCTATTAGAAATGGTGTAGATGAGGGATCCTATCCTCTTGCAAGGAACTTCTCCTTAGGCATAAATGTATCATTTTAAAAAAATACATTCATTAATATTAAAATTTTAAATATGAAAACTATAAGAATATTAACAATCTTTATTGTAATTATTATTCTGAATTACTCGTGTAAAGAAAGTTTTTTTGATGAATATCCAACAGATAGCCTTTCTGAAGTAAATTTTTTCAAAACCAGTAACGATTTTGAAACTATGCTAAATGATGGATACCGTTTGTTACGGACACCTTACTCTTTAAACTATACCATGGGGGACATTGCTGCTGATGATGCATATAATTCAGAGTACAATCATAATACGGATCGTATTTCGATAAATGAATCAAATGTTAGTTCAGATAATGGCACTCTTAAGAGTTATTGGGATGGGAGTTATGCACTAATATCCCGTACTAATTTAGTATTAGATAATATTGACGAAATTGTAATGGAAGAAAGTTTAAAAAATCGTTATAGGGGAGAAGCTATATTTCTACGTTCCTTAACATATTTTAATCTAATTCGTATTTTTGGAGATGTTCCCTTGGTATTAAGCGATGTGAAAGATCCTAAGGACGCATTTAGCTACAGTCGTGAACCTGTTGCGAATATTTATGAACAAATCATTGATGATTTAAAAGAGGCGGAAGAATGGTTGCCTGATTCTTATACCGATAATTCAGATATTGGTCGTGCGACAAGTATGGCTTCAAAATCACTTTTAGGGCACATTTTTCTTACCAGAAAAAATTACAGTGATGCTGCTACAAAATTTTTAGAGATAATTAACAGCAATAAACACAACTTATTGGCAAATTATGCGGACATTTTTGATGCTGCCCAATCAAATAACGAAGAAATCATTTTTGCAGTTCAATATGCACGAGGACTTGATCCTGCTCAAGGTAATCCTTTAGTAAGTTCAGCTTGGCCGAATGAAATTGTAGGGGATAATCCATTATTAAAACTTGGGCGGGGTGATTTACTAATGACGGCAGATTTAGAGAAAGCTTTCGAAGAAGGTGATCAAAGAAAATCTATGAATAATTATGATTTTACTACTGGTTATAGTCGCAGATATGTTTTTACACGAAAGTTTTGGGATAATGACATGGTGGATGTACTTGATTCTGGATGTGACTATATAATATACCGATATGCAGATATATTGTTAATGTATGCTGAAGTACAAAATGAATTAAATCGGTCAGTTGAAGCATTGAACTATTTAAAGCTAGTCCGTGATCGGGCAGGTTTGACTACTGATACTGCTATAGGTAATTCTCAGGTTTTAATTCGTTCTGCAATAGAAAAGGAGAGACGTATCGAGCTTAATAACGAGGGTCATCGCTGGTTTGATTTATTACGTACAGATCGACTTATTCCTGTAATGAATGCTCACTTTCAAGATATTAGTCTAAACTATGAAGAAATCGGAACAAACTCTAGCGTTGAAGAATATGAATTGATTTTTCCACTACCTTTTTTTGAGGTAAATCTTAATCCTGATAAGTTGATACAAAATCCAGGATATTAATTTAAATTAGAGACTATTTTAATTTTATCCAAAATTAAAATAGTCTCTAACTGCTCCTGTCGGACTTAATTTCAATAAATGAAAAAAATACACCTTTAAGTCCCTTACATTTCATTGAAGTTGCAAAAGAAGTAGACTCATTAATATGGAATTCTAATGAGCTCAAATGGCTAAGTCCGACAAACTGCTAGGTATTGTTATAAAAAATTGAAGACAAAAGGTAGATAGCCCGTTAGATTTAATCGACAGAATAAACACATTATAAAGGAATAAGGTGTACGGAAGAGTTACGTTCTCTTAGATGAGGTATCGAAAAAAACAGGGATATCTTTCTCGTCAGGGCAAGGGCATACTAAGTATTTATGACCGGGGTTATACTAATTTGACCGGAATTGAATAGTTTTTGCTCTATGACCGAACTATATTCGGTATAAATTTTTCAAATTAGATATTTAAGTATAATCTTTTTAGAATGAAACAAGCAATAATTTTGATAGTAATATTCTTCAGTTTTTTAGGTTGTGAAAAAGAGAATAAAGATGTAAAAAGACCAAACATAATTTACATCTGCACCGATCAACAAAGTGAAACGATGATGAGTTGTTCCGGTAATAAATATGTTAAAACACCGGCAATGGATTATATTGCCAATAATGGAATCCGCTTTACACGTGCTTACGCTACGAATCCGGTATGTTCTCCTTCGCGGGTAAGTATGATGACCGGAAGGTTTCCAGGGTATTTTAACGACAATGATGGGAAGCAGGCAAGAGAAAACGGGGGGTCAATGAAAATACCCGAGGTGAATGATGAGGTAAAATCCACTACCATAGCAGCATATCTTAAAAAAGCCGGATACGATTTGGTGTTTGGGGGGAAAGAACATTTACCACCCTCATTAACTCCAAAAGCATTGGGCTTTAATGATATTACGAATAATGAAAGAGATATTCTAGCTCATGAAGCCGCAAATTATATTAGGAAAAAGCATGATAAACCCTATTATATGGTGGTGTGTTTTATAAATCCCCACGATATTTGCTACATGGCCATTCGTGACTTTTCCGACTCTGCCCAATGGGAAAGAAGAAAACACTGCAAAATAGAACTTGGCACTTTAGACGAAGCATTGAAAATACCCGAAGGGATTAGCGAAGAACAGTTTTTTGCTGAGTATTGCCCTCCGTTGCCGCCAAACTTCGAACCTCAGGAGGATGAAGCCCTTGCCATTGGTTCCTTAATCGACAGAAGACCGTTTCGCAGGAGTGCCCGTGAGGAATCGACAGAAGAACAATGGCGTATGCACCGTTGGGCCTACGTCCGATTGACAGAGGTGGTAGATGCTCAGATACAGAAAGTCCTGGATGCCATAAAAGAAAGCGGACAAGAGGAAAATACACTGGTTATTTTTTCGAGCGACCATGGCGATAATAATGCCTCTCATAAATTGGAGCACAAAACCGTTTTGTATGAAGAGTCGGCAAATATTCCTTTTGCAGCCATGTGGAAAGGACATATTCCTGCCGGACAGGTTAACAATGTTAGTTTGGTTTCTAATGGGCTTGATCTCTTACCGACCGTATGCGATTATGCAGGTATTAAAGCACAGGCAGATCCCAGGGGCAGAAGTTTAAAACCATTATTTGAGGGGCATAAAATTGAATGGCGAAAGACACTTGGCGTAGAGGGTGAAATCAGTAGAATGGTGGTTAATAATGATGGTTACAAATACGTCAGATATGATGCTGTGGGAACAGAGGAGCGTTTAATGGACTTGAATAAGGATCCTTTTGAAACAACACATTTTACAAATGATGAATCTCACGCTAAAATATTATCCAAACTTCAAAAAGAATTTGATGAAGAGTGGTTTCCGGATTTGTAAATTGCTGATAGACCAAAACAATAAAAACGGAATATGTAATTCCATTGTTTAAAGCCTGTGCCGAATTTCAGACTCAAATTGGTTTACGTTTAATTGAAAAAGGAGTGGATGCAATGTGGTATGGCAATGATTTTGGAACCCAGCAAAGTCTGATTATGGCTCCGGAAACTTTTCGCGATTAGTAATTTGGATTTTTAAGTAGTAATTAGATATAATGATTAAAATAATTCGAATTTTTTTTTTGTTGATACTTATGGTATTTATTTCCTTAATGTCGTGTAATCATAAG
>CAYZBC010000236.1:3942-8324 GCA_964476535.1 uncultured Maribellus sp. | reverse complement strand
CTTCTATTCTTTTTTAAAGTTCCGGTATTTACGGGTTACAGGACTACCATTAACAAATTAACACTTATGGGAGAAGCAGGTGGCACTGGGGCAATAATAGTGTCCGGGGCAGATTTTACCTCGGAATCCTTCAATACAGCCTTTGAAGATCCATATTTTAACTTCATGACCAGAATAAAAGCTGGAACCCAAAAAATTATGTTTGAAATTGGCGCTGAATTCTGGATTACAGAAATAATTGAAGATGATCCCTTTAAAATGAATTCCCTCTACTTTGGGATACGACTTAATTTCTAATATGAAAATATGAAACGAGCATGATTAAAAAATCATACAAGAAAATGATTTAAATTCATGGGGGTTACATCTGTTACCAATAAAAATAAACAATTATAAACAGATGAAATTTTACCAAATAATTACATTGATAATGAAAGAACAGAGTAACATTATTGACAACCAAAAGCAATTTTTGTCTCGCAAAATGTTTTTATTGCTTATTCTTCTGGCAGTTTCAATTGTTCTGAATATAAACAATCTTAATGCTCAAAGCTTTATTGATAAAGAAAGTATGCAAAAAAATGCACAAAATGCTGTTCTAAATGCCTGGCAACCTGGTAAATTGCGTAATTCAAAATCAGATGATTGGAAAATTACAATAGATCAACCAGGAGTTTTGTTTATTCGTGACTCCCTACTCAAATATCCCACATTAATGGGAGAAGATGCTTATTACTATTATATTCATCTTTATTGCGAAAGTGGAAAATTAGCAGACAAATTAATAAGAATTACTAATTACAAAAGAGAAGGCATTTATAGCAAGGGAATAAAACTTGGCGTGCTGCCCGGCACTTACTTTTTACGTTTTTCACCTACAATCAATGGTTCGTATTCATTATATCCTTCATTTAGTGTAGTGGACGAAATAGAGGGTCAGAATGAAACTAAAGAGACCGCAACAGAAATGCTCCCAAATACAAAAAATACTGGATCTACTAATTTTTGGAATCCGAATACAGACAAATTCGATGAAGTTGATTGGTGGAGACTTCAAATTGATAATGCCAGTTTGGTAAATTTTGAAGTTAATAAAGTTATAAACTGTTATAATACCAGATATAATTTGTACAGCGAGGACTTGAAAAGGATTCTTTTACCTGTGTATCCAAAAGGTAATAATAAGGCCAATCTTTTACCTGGCACTTACTATTTTAAAGTTGCAGAGCCCAGTAGTTATGGTGGTTATAACAAACCTACCAACACATATCAGATCTTTCCAGAAATAAAGATTGCAGCTGAAGATTTTGAACCTAACGACAGCAGGGAGAATGCCCAAGACATAATGGTAAATACAGAAAGTGGTGGAAATATTGGTTTTTGGAACCCGGAAACAAATAAACCCGATCAGGAAGATTGGTTAAAGATTACCTTATATGAGACAGGAATATTGAACATACGTGATAAAGTGGTCAAACCATTTAATGGATCTTATGATATCGAACTCTGGAGTGAAAACGGTAAACAGTTCAATCGAATTGGATATTGGCTTAAAAGATATTCTGAAAAAGAATTGCCCGGCATAAAACGGCCTTTATATCCCGACACTTATTACGTACGTATAACATACAAAGGCACAACGCAAGGCGGTGCTTATTCAATAATTCCTGATTTTACACCTATTAGGGAAGATATAGAAAAAAATGATTCTTCGTATCTGGCACAATTTTTAGGTCTCAACGAAACCAATTATGGAAACATTGGATTCTACAATCCTGAATTAAATGCTAAAGACTGGAGTGATTGGTTGGCCATTAATGTTCCTCAGGCTGGCGAACTTGAGATAAAACATCAATACTATAAACTGATGAACAGTCATGATGCCCCGGTTTATGGCATATATGCTTATTCTGAAGATTTGAAATCAGCGAAAGTTGCAATGGGAGGTATGGTAGGCAGCAACGGTATCAAATTTGGAGTATCGGAAGGAACAATTTATTTAAAGTTAGGAAATAAAAGTAGTTCGAATCATGGCGCATACGCTATAACTACGTCGTTTAATTCCGCTTCAATTTCTGATAACGATGAGCCAAATAACACAAAAGCGGAAGCTACAAACATACCCTTGAATACAATTAACAGGATGGGTAGGACCGGGTATTGGAATCCACAAACAAACGAATTTGACAACGATTTTTATAGATTTACGATACCTGAAAGTGGTCGATTAAGTGTTAATTATGAGGTAATGTCTGATGACCCGGCATCCAATTATCAACTAAAAAATATAAGTATAATAAAGGATGATGCATTAGAAACATATATTTCTCCCTGGGACAAATTTACTTCTCGTGATTATATCGTGATAGGGCCTGGAACATATTATTTACGTATAACATCCAACAGGCAACATTATGCATCCTATTCTTTTAGTTTGATATTTAAATCCGATCGCGAAATAAGAGATTCTAAGGATAGATGTAATAATACACCAATGTACACTAGCAATAATAGAATAAATCCGGATTATTATTTGTGTACCGCACCTTGTGCCAACTCGAATGATGCAATAGCCGAATGGGATCCAGTTACCGAGAAGGTTGTTTGCATGTGTTTAGATGAAAATTTTTATTGGGACGATGTTCTAAATGAATGCCTTGTTAAACGTTCTGATAACACACAGCAACAACCGCCGGATATTGAAGAAAAACTTAATAATGCCCCTTGCGCATACGTAAACAATGCGATAGCTGAGTGGGATGAGGTTAGGAATCGGGTTGTTTGCAGGTGTATAGACGAAGATTATATTTGGGACAATAAGCTCAATAAATGTGTTCCTAAAAGTAATACAAATACTCAGGTTAATACAAACACCAATGGAAATACCTATGATGAATGTCTTTATTCAATTTGCCCGGAATGTATAGATCAGATAATATTGGCAGGTCAATCACCCAATGTTGCATGTCAAAAATGCCTCGATGACAAAGTGAATTTTATTCTGGAATGTATGAAAGATGAAAACGCAAATACCGGAACAGGGGCAACTGCAAATAATCAATCGAATAATAATAATAATAATAATCCTCCGGATTGTGCTTCTATGTATCCCAACACAATACCAAAGTGGAATGAGGAACAAAATTCCTATGACTGCGATTGTAAAAATGGTTATGAATGGAATACGACTTCAACTGCCTGTATCCTCAAAATTCCTGACTGTGATTTATATTATCCAAACACAGTTACTACATTGAACAATTTAACCAATGAATACGAATGTAACTGCATACCGGGATATGTATGGAATGCAAACAATACAGCTTGTGAAAAAGAAAAACCCAACTGTAATATTTATTATCCAAACACAGTCGCTACATTGAACAATTCAACCAATGAATACGAATGCGACTGCATACCAGGGTATGTGTGGAATGCATCCAACACAGGTTGTGAAAAAGAAAAACCCAATTGTAATGTTTATTATCCAAACACAGTTGCTACAATGAATTACTCAACCAATGAATACGAATGTGACTGCATACCAGGATATGTGTGGAATGCATCCAATACAGGTTGTGAAAAAGAAAAACCAAACTGTAATGCGCTTTATCCAAATACGTTCCCTAGATGGAATAATTCAACCAATGAATACGAATGTGATTGTATTCCGGGATACGAATGGAATGCTGCCAGGAACGGATGTGTACAAGCTAAACCCAAAACTAATTTAGGTGATGTGCTTGGTGCCATAGCCACGGGAATAATTAGTGCCAGCAATGGAAATTATGGAGCAATAAATCCGGGATACCCGGCAAATGCAGGCGGGGGTAATGTAAATTCGAAACCAGCTGTGCAGAAGCAAAGCAACTGTAACGATCAACAACAAGCAGGCGCCAATGTTCCCGAAGTGCACACCATCGATTTAGGGCAAAGTTTTGGAAATTTTGTATTTGATTATGAAACATTTACAGCAAAAGACCAAATTATTATTACAAACGGGGGAACAACAATTTTCAATTCAGGTTGTGTAGGAGAACATAAAAGTATTCAGCTAAACCTTAATGGTTATTCGCCAACAATATCCGTTCGTGTTAATCCAAATTGCGATGGTGGATCTAGTACGCAATGGAATTTCACCGTTCATTGCCCAAACAATTAATAGCTTATTTTTCGTTTCCCGATTCAAATATAAGGAATATGAAAGAACCATTTACACACAAAAAAAACCGTCCCATTAAATTGGAACGGTTTTAAATATTTTGGACAGTCGATTAAAGAACTGCTTTACAAGCGTCGATTAAAGCTTGTGCATTTGCATTAGTAGCATCCAACGCTTTTGCTTTTTCAAGAACTTCAACAGCTGCTTTAAATTCAACTTT
>CAYZBC010000236.1:0-3842 GCA_964476535.1 uncultured Maribellus sp. | reverse complement strand
GCATCTTGTGCAAAAGAAAAAACGGTGAAAAATGCTGCTACAATTAATAATACTACTCTTTTCATCTTTAAACTTTCCTTTTAATTTTATTAACTTTATTTAATACTTTAATACTCATTTTTTATAACAAGCCCCAAAAATAGCAATAATGAACTGAATTCCTAAAATCCTATCCATAAGAATGTTATTTTTAGAACATTGAGTTGAAATTATCAAATACTATTCCAATTCTAGCTACATATTCTTAAACCATGCTACAATACAATTCAATAACTATGGATTAAACATTTCCGGATTCCAAAAGTTTAATATATTTTGAATTAAATGAAGGTTGTTTTTTGCTTCTAAATTTTCAGGATCCATCTCAACAACTTTTGAAAATGCATTAATTGCATCTCCCCAATTTTGAAATTTCTGTTCCAATTCACCTTTTACAAAATAATAGTGCACTGTTTCTTCTTGTTCAATGTCATTAAAAACCCTTCGAGCTTCCTGCGCCTTTTCTTCCCGAATAAGTTCATGTACCCTTTTCAATCTTTCACGACTCATCTTCTTTACTTATTGTGTGAATAATTTTAATTGTTTTGGCCAATTCACATGAAAAATTGCATAGCAGCTGATTTGTATTTTTCATAGCATACTCCAAATTTACAAGCCCGTTTACCAAACTAAACATTCCATCGAAAGCTGTCGATGCATCTTTTTCCACTTTACCACAAAATCTCATGAACAGTTTAGAAATGCTTTCTCAACAGTATCAGCAAAGTCAAAAGCACTTAAACTTACTTTCATCGAATTTGGCGCAATTAGCGTCATTATATTTTTTAATTTGAATATTTAATACTGAGTGTTAAAATTGATAATTTCTTTTTTTCTTCATTGTTCTCCTCTTGTTACAGAAATTACTCCCTTTACTTTTTTCAATTTTTGAATTAAAAATTCAAGATGTTCCGTATCATAAACCAATATCTTTAATATACCCTCAAATTTTCCCTTGTCTGACTCAATATTTATAGAGCGCATTTGAGTGCCAATATCTTTGGCAATAACGTGTGATAATTCTGAAACGATAACTGTTTCATCTATACCAGAAACGTGCAATGTAGTTAAAAACGAACTTTTACTGGTAGTATTTCTCCATTTCGATTTTATTACCCGATACGGAAAACGTTCAATCATTTGAGGCGCATTGGGACAACTGTTACGATGAATTTTTATTCCATCGTTAATGGTAACAAACCCAAAAATTTTGTCACCAAAAACAGGATTACAACACGGAGCAAGTTTGTAATTTATATCTTTCAAATTATTGTCGATAATTAAAAAATCATCACCACCTTCAAAAGTCAAATCTTTGGTTTCGTTGGCTGGCAGTAGATCTTCTAACTTAAGTTTTGAAATTTCTTCCTTCTTTTCAACAAAAATTGCTTTTACATCTAAGGGATCTATTTTGCCAATGGCCAAATCATAATAAAGATCAACGGCTAATTTAAATTCATAATGTTTCAACATTTTGCGAATGGCCTCGTCATTCAACACCATTTTCCAGTTTTTAAACTTACGTATCAAAATCTCACGCCCTTGCGAAGCCTGTATTTTACGCTCTTCGTTTAAACTGGATTTTACCCTGCTTTTTGCTTTCGAAGTAACCAGAAAATCCAACCAATCTAATTTGGGCTTTTGGTTATTGGATGTATCGATGGAAATATGATCCCCGTTTTTTAATTTATATTTTAAGGTAACTTTTTTGCCATTTACTTTTCCACCCACACAAGTGTCGCCTAAACCAGAGTGAATTTCGTAAGCAAAATCAAGCATTGTAGCTCCTTTTCGTAATTTTTTTAAATCCCCTTTTGGCGTAAACACAAATATTTCATCGCTATAAATATCCATACTAAATTGGTCGATAAAATCGACAACATTTACGGCGGGATTCTCCAATACATTTCGAATATTTGCCAACCAGGCCTCGTATCCTGAGTTTTCCTTTCCACCTTTGTATTTCCAATGAGCAGCCAAACCTTTCTCTGCAATTTCATCCATCCGTTTGGTACGAATCTGAATTTCCACCCATTTTCCCTGTGGTCCCATTACAGTGGTATGCAACGATTCGTATCCATTCGATTTGGGGATTGTAATCCAATCACGGAGTCGATTTGGGTTAGTTTGATATTCCTCAGTTACAATTGAATAAGCGGTCCAGCAATCCGATTTTTCATCTTCCGATTTCGATTCTAAAATTATACGAATAGCAAATAAATCCATTACCTCATCAAAAGAAACATCCTTTTCATTCATTTTATTATGAATGGAGAAGATCGATTTTGTTCGGGCTTTCATCGAAAATTCAAAACCTCTTTTTTTGAGTTTCTTTTCAACAGGTTTAACAAACTCTGCCACAAAATTGGCACGTTCACTTTCTGTCTCTTTCAGTCGGTTAACTACGTAATTATATGAATCTGCTTTTTGAAATTTCAAGCACAAATCGAGCAATTCCGAATTGATGGAGTACAATCCCAATCGATGCGCAAGCGGTGCGTACAAATGTGCCGTTTCTGAAACCATTCGTTGCTGACTTTCGATATCATACAAGTTTAAATTTCGCAAAACCTGTAAGCGGTCTGCAATTTTTATGATGATAACCCGAACATCTCCGGCAAGAGCCAATAGTAATTTCCTATAGTTTTCCGAATGCAAATCAACCGTATCGGTTCCCAGAGCATTTATTTTTGCCATACCATTCAAAATGGAATAAACAGGAATATTAAATTCCTTCTCAATATCAACCTGTGTCGCTTTTTTTTCCAGACCGGCGTACATAACATTGTGCAATAAACCGGCAATAATTGAATCGATACCCAACCCTATTTCACTTGCAATTATTGTAGCCACCTCCAACGAATGACATAGAATAATCTCACCCGTTTTAAATTTACTTTCTCCAATTACATTGCGAGAAAAAAGAAAAGCTTTTTCAATTCGATCCAAATCCGCCCCACTCCAATGCACCTGGCCAATTTTCTTCAAGTGTTCGTATCGAGTATATATTAGTTCCTTGATTTCCATAAATTACTTTTTTTCTCTGATCCCTTAAATCCCCCGAAGGGGGACTTTGAACCGCAACAATTAATCTAACAGTTCTTTCTCCTCTCCTTTGGAGAGCCTAGAGTAATCAGTTCATGCAATCAATAAAAAAGACTGCCAAATTAGGCAGCCTTTTAAAAAAATTTAAAACCTAATATTTTTTATCCTGTTGCTTGTGTTGAATCGACAAATACACGCTGGCGCATTTCGCGGTCTAGCATAAAAATACCATTTCCTTGTCCATCAATAAGTTTTAGCGTATCAAGAATCTCCTGCACATTTGCCTCTTCTTCAACTTGCTCATCGACAAACCAATGTAGAAAACTTTGGGTGGCATGGTCGCGTACTTCAACAGCAACATCTACCAAATTATTTACCAGACTGGTTACCAATTTTTCGTGTTCCAATGTTTTTTCGACGATGTCGATTATTCCGTCAAAATCGGTTGGCATTTGCGCAATGGCTTTTAACAAAACTTTTTCGCCTCTTTCATTCACATAGTTAAAAAACTTATTTGCATGCGACAACTCTTCCTGGTACTGAACATACAACCAATTGGCAAATCCAGGCAAACCATTATCGCTACACCATGCCGACATAGATAAATACAAAAATGCTGAATATTGTTCTGCATTTATTTGCTCGTTTAGTGCACTTAGCATTTTTTCTTTTAACATTATTTTCTGTTTTTATTTGTTCGGTTCAAAAATAGTAAAAAGCTTTATTAAAAAAAAGAAAGGTTCAAAATTGAACCTTTC
>CAYZBC010000235.1:0-8354 GCA_964476535.1 uncultured Maribellus sp. | reverse complement strand
AATTGCCTGCTGAATTCCCTGTTTGTCCTGTTCCGAAATTCCTTCGGTTTTTAAAGCTTGCTGATACAATAAAATTGCCTCTTGTTTTTTGTCGTCTTTCATATAAATATCTGCAAGAAAACTGGTAGCAGTTAAATAATTTGGATTACTTTTCAATATCCCTTTTAGCGTTTGGATCGCCTCCTTTTTCTGTCCATTTTCAACTTGATAATAGGCCAAAGTATAAGCATATTTTGGGTCGTCGGGACTTGAATCCGCTGCTATTTTTGCATAACCCACTGCCTCCTGAATACTTCGTTGCGCAGTGATTACACTTAAATTGTATGCCGCAACTGCCTGCGCAGGATTGGCCTGAAGCGCTGTTTTTAAGGCTTTTTCAGCTTCAACCAATTTCCCTTGTTCTGCCAGCAATAAACCCAAATTTAAATTTGCTGCTTCGTTGTCGGGGTCGTGTTTAATTGCCAGTTTCAAATTCTCTTCTGCTTTTGCCATGTTACCAATGTACGAATACAACACACTACTGTTAATGAGCGGCATCAGCGACTCGGGATACAAACGCGCAGCTGTTTCGTAAGCATTAAGCGCTTCGTCTGCATTTCCTTTATTCTGAAAATAAATACCAAGATTATAATGATTGCTCCAGTTATCCGGGCGCGATGTCATTGATGCTACGTATTCTTTTTCAGCGCTATCAATTACGGTTTGTTGCTCAGGAGTAAACCTATCGCCTCCAAAGAGTAATATTGAATTTACTGCCTGGATTCGAACCAGTCGTATTTCATCCTGACAGGCTTCTAATAATGCAATTTTGGCTTCTTCACTCGTGTCTCCTGACAAGCCAATTGCTGCCGCCGAGCGCACCAACTCCGATTCCGAATTAAGCGCTTCCAATAAAACATCATATTTCGATTCGAAATTACAAGTACCCAAAAGGCGGATAAACGAGGTAGTTACTACTTCATCAGGCAATCCGCTTTTAATGTAAGCATACATTTTATCGATGTTTTTCCAATCATTCTCGCGGGCTTCTTTAATCAATTGTGCCCATTTTAGCGTTGCTTCCTGATAATTTTTATGCTCCCGTTTTTTTACGATTTCATTGGCCCATTCCGGCGACTTATCGTCGTGACACTGATTACACACGTTTGGCGAACCAAAACGTATAGTTGCTTCAGGCATTGGCGGACGAAACGAGTGATCGCTACGCAAAAAACGCCCCACAAATTCGCGTTTTGGCGCGTGGCAACTCAGGCAAGTTAAACCGTCTTCGGCCTTGTGCATTGTATGTGCTACCGGATTGTCTGTTTTATCTTTGTGGCACGAAGCGCACGAATTATTTGGATTATCGCTGTTCCGATCGCGCCCACTTGATGTATGACAGGTTACACAGTGCATTTCACTGTTTTGAACACACTTATTCATCATCCAACCTGTTAATGTATAATTTTCACCCAAGTCGCGACCGTCAGGGAAAAAATCACGGTCTTCTAAAGTGGTGACATTGTAGTTGTCAAAATATTTATCGCCAGGCATATAACTCGGTGTTATCGGGTTCATTTTTGCATGACACGAAGAACAAGATGAATTGTGCTGCTCTTGTGTAAATGTAGTGGTAACAATTAAACCAACATCTTCCGGTATTTTGTCACCTTCCTTTAAATTTTTAAAAATACGAATGTGCTCGCCAGCCGGTCCATGACAAGTTTCACAATTAATCCCGGCCTCGCGCCAGCTTGTGTGATACGTTTCGTTCTCTAAATCGAAATTGGTACTTAACTGACTGATGTGACAACTATAACACCCCGTATTAAACGTGTACATGGCATCTTTCCAGGGTAATGGTTCATCCTCTTCCACATCTTCGGCAAAATGCCTTACCGCCGATTCGGGGTAGTTAAACCAGGTATTTGCGTTATGATCGTAGGCCAGTGGAATGTTCTGTAGTTTTCCTTTATCCATAGGAGTTAGAAAACAAGAAACATTATGTCCTCCTAAAGCCCAATCGATTTTATAGGTGTTAAGAATTTTGCCTCCATCTTTCTCGTACATCACCATGGAAGAATCGACGGTAGCAATCTCATACATCTTCCCTTCAACTTCGATGACCTGATTTTCAGGTAATTTATTTTTAGCGATGTAAGTCGCATTTACTGATTCCATTGCCTTCCCATGATAAGACGGTGACCAAAGTTGATAAAACCTTTCGTGACACTCCATACAACTTGTAGATCCTATAAACTCATTCTCTTCAACCGGCACACTTTTACGTTGTGTACACGACATTGAACTTAACACCAATACAATGCCTATTAAATAGAGTATATTTCTGTTTTTCATTATTGCCATTATTTAGAACCATAAAGGTTGCGATTATTTGTAAAAAAATGAATATAAATAACGCAATTTTGCTTATTTAGAATAGCTGGTTAAATTTACAATATAAAGTAAAAATTGATATTGAAAGGCTGTTTCTCAACAAGAAAGAGTATTTTTGAAAGAACGTAATAAACCAATAATTATGAAAGTAGGAATACTTCGCGAAGGAAAAATTCCACCGGATAAAAGAGTACCGCTTACTCCGGAACAATGTGTTGAAGTTCAAAAAAAAATTCCAAATATTTCGATACTTGTGCAACCGAGTCCGGTTCGCTGTTTTAAGGATGAAGAATATTCGAATGTTGGAATTGAATTGAACGAAGATTTAAGTGATTGTAATATTTTATTGGGAGTAAAAGAAGTTCGAATTCAAGATTTTATTGAAGGGAAAATTTATTTGTTTTTCTCTCACACCATAAAAAAACAGCAATACAATCAAAAGTTGCTTCAGACAGTAATTGCGAAAAATGTACAGTTGGTTGACTACGAAGTTTTAACGAACAAAAAAGGATTTCGGATTATTGGTTTTGGTCCTTTTGCAGGACTGGTTGGCGGGTATAATGGTTTTCGGGCATTTGGATTGCGCGAAAAATTATTTGATTTGAAACCCGCACATCAATGCGACGATTTGGTTGAAATGTATTCGGAACTGGACCAAATTATTCTTCCTCCAATAAAAATTACGGTTACCGGAGATGGGCGTGTGGCAAGCGGTGTTTTAGAAGTTTTGGAGCATTTAAAAATCAAACGTGTTTTACCAGATGATTTTATAAATGACAAGAAGTTTGCGAATCCTGTTTACACTCAGTTATTACCCGGAAACTATGTTAAACAAAAAGACGGGAGTACTTTTGATTTGATGCACTTTTTCAATCATCCTGAAAGATATGAAAATGCTTTTCAACCCTTTGCAAAAACGACCGATTTGTTGATTGCATCGGCTTTCTGGAATCCAAAAGCCCCGGTACTTTTTACAGCCGACGAAATGAAACAAGATGTTTTTAACATCTCAGTAATCTCTGATATTACCTGCGATATTGAAGGATCCATCCCATCGACCAAAAAAGCATCAACCATCGACGACCCGTTTTACGATTATAATCCGGAAACCGGCGAAATGGAATCCGCCTTTTCGAATAAAAATAATGTTTCTGTTCAGGCAGTGGACAATTTACCTTGTGAATTACCAAAGGATGCTTCTCTCGATTTTGGCATAAACCTAATCGATAAAGTTTTTCCGAGTTTATTTGGAGATGATGTAGATGGAGTTGTCGAAAGAGGTTCTATTACTAAAGATGGAAAGTTGACTGAGAAGTTTTCTTATTTGCAGGATTTTGCGAATGGGGAGTAAATTTTCTGATGGAAAATCTTGCTTTAAATATGCACTTTCTATCAATATAGTATAAATATCCAACTTAATCAGGCTGAAATTCGAAATAATAATTATGAATTTCAGCCTAAATTCATAACTTTGGTAGTAAATTTCAGCTTATGTATTCACGAGATATTACCACTCACATAAAAAAGTGGATGAATTCTCCAGAGGTAATTATTCTTTTTGGAGCCAGACAAGTTGGGAAATCAACTCTACTCGATTTGCTCGCAAAAGATATTGAGGAAATGAAAATCCTAAATTGCGAAAACCCAATTATTTCCGATGTCCTGCAAAGTATGGATGTATTAAAAATTACTTCATTATTCGATAATCATAAAATAATTGCTTTTGATGAAGCACAAGAAATTCCCAACATCGGCAAAATATTAAAATTGTTATTTGATGATAAAACGATAAAACAAAAATTTGTAGCAACAGGTTCCAGTAGTTTTGAACTGGCTAATAAAACAGGTGAACCATTAACAGGGAGGAACATAAAATTCAGACTTTTCCCGTTTTCTATAAATGAAATTGCTTTTAATAAAGGTTGGCTGCATGTATTGGAATCACTCAATAATATTCTAATTTACGGAAGTTATCCGGGAATAATTGATTTGCCTGAATCTGAAAAAAGAAGGAAATTGTTATCTATCTCGGGCGACTATTTGTTTAAAGACATTTATAAATTTGAACGAATTCGAAATCCCGAAATCCTACGAAAATTATTAAAAGCAATTGCATTGCAATTAGGAAATTTGGTCTCGCTACCCGAATTATCCCAATTAACAGGGGTTTCAGTAATTACCGTAGAACGATATTTAGATTTATTGGAAAAGAGTTTTGTGATTTTCAGGATTGGTTCATTCAGTAGCAATCTCCGAAATGAATTAAAGAAAAGCCGCAAGTACTATTTTTATGACAATGGAATAAGAAATGCTATTTTAAATAATTTTGTTTCTGTTGAGGAAAGAACTGACATCGGGGCTTTGTGGGAAAATTTCTGTGTTAGCGAACATCTTAAAAAAATCGAAAATACGGGTAAATTTTCAAATCTATATTTCTGGCGCACTTACGATGGAGCCGAAATTGATTTAGTTGAAGAACGAGACGGGAAAATTTATGCGTTTGAGTACAAATGGAATCCAAAGAAAAAAGCAACTCTACCAAAAAGTTTTGCATTAAAATATAATGTTGCAGACTTTAAGGTTATTAGTAGGGATTCTTTTCATTTTTTCAAACATGAGGATATTGAATAATTAGTTGCACTTACTTGGAAGTTAATTAAAGTGAAAAAAGTCTGCATAATAAAAAACAGATTCCTGCCTACGCGGGAATTATGACAAATCAACATTGCAATAAAAAAAACACCATCTGTCCGAAGACAAATGGTGTTGAATTATTACTTTTTTCTATTCGTTTTGAATTGCTTCAAAACCTGAAATGATTCTATTTTATCAACTCCACACTTCGTTTTACAAATTTATCAAGGTCGGCACCTTTTAACATTCCATTGGCAAGCAAAGCTAAATCAACCATTTGATTTGCCAATTTATTACCTTTTCCGAAGGCAGTAAGTTTTTCACGTTTTGTCTCTTCCAATTTTGCCAATTCCTTTTTCTGATCGTCCAGTTTTTCTTTGTCGGCCTGCGGAATTTCCTCGTCCTTTTTACCCTCTTTTAATTTTTCCAAAAGCTCAACTTCCGACTTTTGCGCAGTAATTTCAGTAACCAGTTTTTCAAGTTTCGCACCCAGTTTTTTGTCTTTGGTCTCAATTACTTTTTTCACCAACGGATGGGCAACATTTACAACCAAATTCAAACTTTCCGGAAAATCTCCATACATGCTCATTCCGCCTTGTGTGGCGCTCATGTCTTTCATACGGCGCATAAATTCGTTACGCGTAATTACCATTGGCGACCCCGTTTCACCTAAGTCCTGAAAATCGACAATAAAACCAAAATCTTTATTCTCCGGACAAACTGCCTGAAATACTGGACTCAACTCCTCCTTTTGTTCAAAACTCAGCACATCTTTCGAAGTATCTTCCTTTTTTATCAGGTTTTCAACCACATCGGAGTCAACACGAACGAATTTTTTGTCGCTAAAATTCTGCTCCAGTTTATTAATTAAATGGGGGGCTAAGACATCGTCGAGAACGATTACATCGTAACCTTTATTTTTAGCCGCTTCAACAAAAGTAAATTGCTCTTCGACGTTAGTTGTATAAAGATAAATGGTGTTTTTGTCTTTATCGGTTTGGTTTTCTTTTACCAGTTTTTCATACTCTTCCCATGTGAAATACTTTCCATCCGCATTTTTGATCATAAAAAACTTTATGGCGCGATCGTAGAATTTTTCTTCCGACAACATTCCATATTCAATGAAAATCTTTAAATCGTCCCATTTAGCTTCAAAATCTTCGCGGTTGTCTTTGAAAATCTGATGTAAACGATCGGCCACCTTTTTGTTAATATGGCTGCTAATCTTTTTCACATTCGAGTCGCTTTGTAAATAAGAACGCGACACATTCAATGGAATATCAGGCGAATCGAGCACACCATGTAACATTGTTAAAAATTCAGGAACAATTCCTTCAACCGAATCGGTAACAAATACCTGGTTACTATACAATTGAATTTTATTTTTCTGAACTTCAAAATTATTTTTGATTTTTGGGAAATAGAGAATTCCGGTCAGATTAAACGGGTAATCCACATTTAAATGAATATTAAAAAGTGGCTCTTCTCCCATTGGATATAACTTCCTATAGAATTCCTTGTAATCTTCATCTTTTAAATCGGTGGGCATTTTTGTCCAGGCGGGAGCAACATCATTTATTTGATTGTCCTCATTGGTATCAACTTGTTTGCCATCTTTCCAATCTTTTTTCTTGCCATAAATAACAGGAATTGGTAAAAATTTGCAATACTTATTCAAGATTTCAGAAACCTTTGAATCTTCAAGGAATCCTTTTTCTTCGTCACTAATATGCATAATTATATCAGTTCCTACCGTTTCTTTTTCAACTTCGTCGAGTTCAAATTCAGGATCGCCTTTGCAACTCCATTTTGCAGCTTTCGAACCGTCTTTGTGCGATTTTGTAATTATGTCAACTTTGTCGGAAACCATAAAAGAGCTGTAAAAGCCAAGCCCAAAGTGACCAATAATTGCATTTGCATCGTCTTTATATTTATCCAAAAAATCGTTTGCTCCCGAGAAAGCAATCTGGTTAATGTATTTTTCAATCTCCTCGGCAGTCATTCCTATTCCATTATCAGAGATGGTAATGGTTTTTGCTTCGGTATCCAAACTTACTTTAACTTTCAAATCTGTAACATCACCCGAATATTCACCTTTTGAAGCGAGTGTTTTTAATTTTTGTGTAGCATCAACTGCATTCGAAATAATTTCCCTTAAAAAAATATCGTGGTCTGAATAAAGAAATTTTTTAATGATTGGAAATAGATTTTCGCTGGTTACACCAATTTTACCTGTTTGCATATTTTATCTTTTTAAAATTTATTTTTCAATTTACGGATGGCTAATTTCAAACAACATGCCATTCCATTATTATGACTAATTGTCATTTTAGAAATTCAAATAATGCTAAAACTGACCGAAAAATGATATATTTCCTGTTTTTTATTCAAACAAAGTCGCTTAATTTGTAGAGTGAAATAAACGAAAGGTCTATGAGCAGTTTAGAGAAATATTTCGAAAAATTCAGAAAAAACATCATCGGAATCGATCAGGAATTTGATTCTCCGTATGGGAATAAAAAAATTATTTACGGCGACTGGATTGCCAGTGGCAGATTATACAAACCCATTGAGGATAAGATTACCAATACAATTGGCCCTTTTGTTGGCAATACACACACAGAAACCTGCGAGACTGGCATCCGAATGACCCACGCCTATCACAAGTCGCACCAATTAATAAAAGAACATGTAAATGCCGGAACAAAGGATGTTATTATCACAGCCGGATCCGGTTTAACTGCTGTTATAAATAAATTTCAGCGAATTCTCGGATTAAAATACTGCGGTAAATTGTCGGGCAAAAGTTGCATTGCTGAAAGAGAGCGACCTGTAGTTTTTATAACTCACATGGAACACCATTCTAACCAAACATCGTGGTACGAAACCAATGCCGATGTGGTGGTTATCGAGCCCGGAGAAGGATTACTTGTTGAACCTGAAAACCTGAGAATAGCGATGGAAGAATACAAAGACCGTCCTTTTAAAATCGGATCTTTTTCTGCGTGTTCGAATGTTACCGGTGTCCGCACCCCTTTTTATAAACTTGCACGAATAATGCACGAAGCGGGAGGAGTTTGTTTTATCGATTTTGCTGCCTCGGCACCCTACGACGAAATTAATATGCACCCCGAAGATCCGATGGAAAAACTGGATGCGGTTCTGTTTTCATCACATAAATTTTTAGGTGGCCCCGGCTCATCTGGCGTTCTGATTTTTGATGCATCGATGTATAAAAACGAAGTCCCCGACAATCCGGGTGGCGGAACTGTTGACTGGACAAACCGATGGGGAAAATACAAATATGTTGACGACATTGAAGCCCGTGAAGATGGAGGAACTCC
>CAYZBC010000234.1:0-8357 GCA_964476535.1 uncultured Maribellus sp. | reverse complement strand
AGTTTCTCGAAAGGATTGAGCCGGAAAAATACTACACCGTTGATAACTTATGCAAACCTGAAAACAAGGAAGATTTTATTGATGCAATCAAGGAGTACATGCGCAGTTTTTCATGGCAGGGATACATTACTTTCAATCGTGATTATTCTAAGTTTTATAAAATGTATCCACCGGATATTTGAATGTGTTTGCAAAACAGAGAGAGAATGAATTGAAGAATAACCTTTAACTATTCATTCAATTTTGTGTTGTATATCCCAAATGGAAAACGGCTGAAAGAACTTCGGATTGAAAGCGGTTACACCAATTATGAGCAATTTGCCTTTGACCATGAATTACCTCGGGCGTAATATGGGAGATATGAAAATGGGCAGGATTTGAGATTTAGTAGTTTGGTAAAAGTTTTGAATGTCATGGATATTTCATTAAAACAATTCTTTGCAGAAGGGTTTGAATAACGGGGGGTAATTTGAAGATACCCATGAAAAAACGAATCTGGAAATACATAATAAGGACTTGGGATGATGTTGATGTTTATGCTCCTGCTCATCCAAGAATGAAAATATTACCACCTGTTTTTGGGATGTGCTAGCAGTTATTGTTGTGGTAGGATGATTTATAATTTAATTTTTTCTATTCTAGATTTATAGGACGAATTAGCAGAAGTGTAACAACGAGATACAGTTGGATTACCCATTGCATATATTAATTATTTTCTATGGCTAATATAAAAAAACGATTGTCGTTTCTCAACTTTTCATGAATTGTTTTGTTTAATTTTTCAATATACTTTTAAACAAAAAATACAAAATGTACAAATACGCCTTAATTTTTATCGTTTTTTTAATTACGAGTTGTACTTCAAACAAAAATATAACCGAGCAAAAAGTAATTATTTCATCAGTGCCAGAGTTAATAAACACACAATTCGAAATCGAATTTTTCAAAGGAAAGGAATACAATCATCCAAGTTTTGCTTTTTGGATTGAAAATCTTAAAGGAGAATATATTGAAACAATTTATGTAACTCAATTTGTTTCCACAAGCAAATTTGAGCATGGCGAAATTAAATCGGGAAAATGGAAAAATGAGCCGGGAGTTGTTCGTCGTCCAGCAACTTTGCCTTATTGGGCGCACAAAAGAAATATAAAGGCGAACGATAGTTTGTATATTCCTGCGCCTGAAACTACTGTGCCAGATGCCATTTCAGGAGCAACTCCGCAAGGAACCTTTTTATTAAAAACCGGAACTAAAGTAAAAACTGAAAAATTTAGAGTTTTAATGGAAATCAACCAAGCCTGGGATTCAAATGAATTTTGGACTAATAGCAAATTTCAGGATGATAGAGATTACTTTGCTTCGCTGCAACCTGCAATTGTTTATGCAGTAACTATCGATTTGAATTCAAAAGAAACGGAATATTTTTTAAACCCAATTGGACACAGCCACCCATCTGGAAAAAACGGAAAACTTTTTACAGATTTAACCACGCTAACCACAGCAAAAGAAATTACTGAAAAAATTATTGTTAACCTCAAATAGTAAAACAATAATCAAGAACCAGATTCAAAATTTTAACAACAATCATGAAAACAATAAAAATATTTTTACTCATCCTAATTTTTCCTTTTTCAATTTTTGCGCAACAGGCGGCATTAAAAGGAAAGATTGTTGACATATTAAGCAACGAGCCACTTCCTTTTGTAAATGTTGTGGTTTCGGGAACTACCGTTGGAACAATTACCGACCTTGATGGAAACTTTCTTCTCAATGGATTAGAACCCGGTTTTATTCGAATTGAAGCTTCATTTGTTGGATATAAAAAAGCAATTTCGTCGGAAATAGAAATAAGTGTTGCAAATACGAATTCAATTGAAATTCAACTGGAAGAATCAAAAGAGGAAATTGAAGAGGTAACCGTTACAGCTTCTCCTTTTCGGAAAACAGAAGAAAGTCCGGTTTCGTTACGTACCATCGGAATTGGTGAAATTGAAAAAAGTCCAGGTGCAAATCGCGATATTTCCAAAGTTATTCAATCATTTCCGGGAGTTCAGTCAACTCCTGCATTTCGTAACGATGTAATTATTCGGGGCGGCGGACCTTCGGAAAGCCGGTTTTATTTAGATGGTGTTGAAGTGCCTTTTATTAACCATTTTGCGACTCAGGGTGCTTCGGGCGGACCGGTTGGAATTATTAATGCTGATTTTTTGCGTGAGGTAAATTACTACTCGGGCGCATTCCCGGCAAACCGGGGAAATGCCTTAAGCGGTGTTTTAGAATTCAATCAAATTGATGGAAACAGCGACAAGTTAAAATTTCAGGCAACTTTGGGAGCTTCCGAAATTGCAGGAACAATTGATGGGCCGATTGGCGAAAAAACAACCTTTGTGGTTTCAACAAGACGATCGTATTTGAAGTTTCTTTTCAGTTTAATAGAATTGCCATTTTTGCCAACTTTTAACGATGTTCAGTTTAAAGTTAAAACCCGTTTCGATAAAAAAAATGAACTTACTTTGGTTGGATTGGGTGCGATTGACTTATTTGATTTAAACCTTGACATTGAAAATCCGGATGCGCAACAGAAATATATTTTAAGCCAAATTCCGGTAAACGAGCAGTGGAATTATACGGTTGGTGCGGTTTATAAACATTTTAGAGAAAACGGATATCAAACGCTGGTCGCAAGCAGAAGTCATTTAAATAACGGTGCAATAAAGTATTTCGATAACGATGACAGTTCCGAAGAAAACAAAATTCTCGATTATTCTTCTGAAGAAATTGAAAACAAATTGCGTTATGAAAATACGATGCGGATGGACGGTTTTAAGCTGAATTTTGGGACAAATGTAGATTTAGCAACGTACAAAAATTCAACTCAGCAACAACGATTTTATGGCGATGGAATTTTGAATGTGGATTACAATTCTGAGTTCAATTTAATAAAATGGGGGATTTTTGCACAGGCAAGCAAAACCCTATTTGGCGAACGTCTGGCACTTTCGTTTGGATTGCGTGCCGATGCCAACAATTATTCAAAAAGCATGAATAATTTGTTGAAACAGTTTTCGCCTCGTTTTTCGGCATCGTATAGTTTAGCTGATAAATGGAGTTTGAATTTTAACACGGGTAGATACTATCAATTGCCGTCGTACACAACATTGGGGTACAAACAAAACAACGTCTTGGTAAACAAGGAGAGCAACTTAAAATACATTTCTGTCAACCATTTAATTGGTGGCTTGGAATTCCGCCCTTCTTCTACAATTCAGTTTACGGCTGAAGGTTTTTGGAAAGGATATTCGAACTACCCATTTTCTGTAAACGACAACATTAGTTTGGCAAATAAAGGTGCCGATTTTGGTGTAATTGGGGACGAAGAAGTTCTTTCCATTTCAGAAGGTCGTGCTTATGGTGCGGAGTTTCAGACCAGAATTAATTCAACAAAAGGATTCAATTTTAACTTGTCGTACACACTTGTAAGAAGTGAATTTGAAGATGTTACGGGGAAATTAATTGCTTCGAGTTGGGACTCAAAACACTTGCTAAATATTACCACAACCAAAGATTTGAAAAAGGGCTGGCGTGTTGGCGGACGTTGGAGATTTGTTGGTGGTCTGCCATACACTCCATTCGATTTGGAACGAAGCTCGCTTGTTGAAGCCTGGAATTTAACTGGAAGTCCGTACATTGATTATTCAAAGTTAAATTCCGAACGATTTGCAGCTTTTCATCAACTCGATTTAAGAATCGACAAGTCGTTTTACCTCGATAAAATAACTGCAAAATTCTATCTCGACATTCAAAATTTATACAATTTTCAAGCTGAGCAACAAGATATTATTGTTAGGGCTGAAGATGCAAACGGCAACTTTATTTTAACGGATAACGGAACACGATATCAATTGAATAGTATTGCCAATACAACTGGAACTGCGCTCCCAACTATTGGGATAATTCTGGAGTTTTAAATACTTCAAATTCATTACTCGTTCCTGCATCTTTCCCATATTTTTTTTGAAATTATCCAACGAATGCTAGTCGGCATCAACAAAATTTTACAGTGCTTTACCTTTTAAAACACGAGGTACTCCCGTTTCAGGAAGATATTTTTTCAACTCACTTCTAATTTCTATTTATTCTTTCAATTCTAAATAAAATACTCATTTCAATCCGCTTCAATCCACTTTCCGAAAATCATCAATTAGCAAGGATTTGGGTTCTCTGCTTTTATTTTATTATATCATTTAAAGCGCTTTGAAGTTCTGGAAACAGGAAGTTATATCCTGTCATCTTAATTTTTTCTGATGATATCTTGTTTCCATTTAAAATCATTTCCGACATTTTACCATACAACATTTTAATAGCAATTGCAGGAACAATAGGAAACCAGAATGGTTTTTTAAGAACAAGACTTAAGGTCTCCATAAAATTTTTGTTTGTCGTAGGATTAGGTGACACAGCATTATAAGCTCCACTCATTTGCGTGTCTTCGATTGCTTTGATGTAGATACCACATAAGTCGTCAATATGTATCCAAGGGAGGTATTGTTTTCCATTGCCAATTGCTGAACCTATTCCCATTTTTACGGGAGCTATCATTTTTGCTAATGCTCCTCCTTGCTTTGATAAAACAACACCTGTCCTGATTTTTACAGTTCTCATTCCCAACTCCTCAAATTTATCCGCTACTCGTTCCCATTGTCGACAAGTTTCTCCCAGAAAGTCATTGGAAGGCAGGTCTGTTTCACTGAAAATATTATCAGATGTTGATGTTCCGTAACATCCAATTGCTGATGCGGATATAAATGCTTTTGGTTTAGTTTTACTTTCTTTTGTTGTATCAAAAATTAATTCACCAGTTTTAACTCTGCTGTCAATAATTAATTGTTTTCTTTCGGGAGTCCATCTTTTATCTCCAATATTTGCTCCTGCAAGGTGAATTATATAGTCTGCTGATTCGATAGCTTCTTTCTCAATTTCTTTTTTATCTATGTCCCAAAAGTAAGCTGGTAGGTTTGTTTCTTGTTGATTTGCTCTGCTTAAAATAGAAACATTATATCCTTTATCTCTCAATTTTTCACATAGGTGTCTTCCGACAAGCCCTGTTCCACCGCTAATTAAAATTGTTTTCATTGTATGTAATTAAAAGTTTTCTAACGTTTTGAATATGGACTGTCGGCATTTTAAATACTGGCCAATAAACCAATTTATTAAGAAAAAATACTCATTTTCAAATTTAGACCTATCCCCGCAAAAATCATTAATAATTTTTGGGGCTTCGGTAAATATTCATAATATTTCCCACTCTTCTATTTCTCCCTCAATCACTCGAAAAAGAGGATGCACGTCGATTTCTGTTTCGTGCATTAATTTAAGATGTTTTTCCTGGTCTCTGATTTCTAACTTTTTTAGCAAATGATTTCTTTCGTATTCCATCTGGCCTTTTGTAACATGAATTTGTGAAATAGAAAAATGCCAGTCTATTTTATTTTTGTTAAAATTATATCCTCTTCGTTTCGACTCGTCGTAAACCTCTGCTAAATATTGGTTTATTCTATCAAGGGGATTGACAGCACTTTTAAACCGAGCAAGTTGGGGATGATTTTTATAGCCTTTTGTATTTCCAAGTAATACATTTTTTGCCAGTAAAGTTTCGCGCCATAAAGCCACAAGTCCTTTTGTGTCTAAATATTTTGGATGAAGCGACCAGATTCTCATAATGGAAATATTTTTTCAAGAACTGTAGTTCGATAATCGAAAATTTCGTTCAATTTATTTTTAATCATGAATTTGTTGGCCATGCTACCCAAAAAGCCAAATGGTGGACTATAACTTACAATGTCTTTCATTACTACTTTATCGCCTTTCTGCGTAATAATATGCTGATGATGCCATAACTTATAAGGACCAACTCTTTGCTCATCAACAAAATAAGATTTGTCTTTAACATGAGTTATTTCGGTTACCCAAATTGTTTTTATACCCAATACGGGTTTAACAATGTAACTTATAATCATGCCTTCATAAATTTTGTTGGGTAGGTCTTTGGAGCGAATATCAAAGCCCATATAATCGGGTGTAATTTTTTTTAAGTTTTGTGGAGAAGAAATAAAATCCCATAATTCTTCGATGGACGTATTCAAAGTTTGTTCCCGATAAAATTGATAAAATGCCATAATTCAGTTAATTTAATTTCAATAATATATTTTTTAAGCAACCAGTTCATTTCCTTTTATCAATCGAATAATATTTTCACGGTGTAAAACAAAGATGAGGAATGAACAAATGAGGAGACAATAAAAGGCGGGAGTAAACCCTTGCATAATTAATTCGACAAGGGGCATTGTAACCGCAATAACAATTGAACCCAAAGAAACATATTTAAAGCGCCATTTAACAACGAAATATACTCCCACGGCAATGAAAACAGAATACGGTGCTAATAATACCATAGCCCCTAAGGTAGTATTCACGCCTTTACCACCTTTAAATTTTAAAAACAGGCTGAAATCGTGGCCAATTATTGCTGCAAGTGCCAGTGTAAATACGTAATAAGGAATAGATGTTGAGGGTTTTAACACCAAAAAAAATGCAACCGGTAAAAAACCTTTTAGCATGTCTAATAGTTGAGTGATAACTGACAATTTCTTTCCGGCAAAACGCTTTACATTGGTTGAGCCAAGGTTGCCACTACCCAGTTCTGTTATATTTTTTCCTGTATAAAATTTGGTTAATAAGTAACCAAAAGGAATTGAACCCAACAGATAAGTTAACAGCAAAAAGATTATTTCGTAAAACAATGTCACTTTATTTCGTTCAGAATTCGCAATGCTTCTGCAACATGTTTTTCGGCTTGGGTTTGCGAGTTAAACATAAAAACCACTTCACCTTCCTTATTGACTACATAAGTAACCCTGCCCGAGATGAGGCCGAATAAGTTAGCAGGCACACCAAATAATTTACGAATTTTATTACCGGTATCGCTTAGCAAGGTAAAGTTTAGGTTGTGCTTTTTTGCAAAATTCAAATGGCTTTCAACCGACTGTGCGCTTATGCCAATAATCATTGCATCGGCCTCTTCAAAAACCTCAAACTGGTCGCGAAAAGCACAGGCTTCTGCTGTGCAACCCGGGGTGTCGTCTTTGGGATAAAAATAAATCACAAGATTTTTTTTGCCCAAAACCGAATCGAGTTGAAACAATTTTCCATACTGGTCATTTAATTCGAATAAAGGGACTGTACTTCCCACTGATATTTTTTCCATATTTTCAGAATTGTTGTTAAAATTAAAATAACTTATAAAAAGAATAAAATAGATGATGAGGTAAAACAAATAAAAGTTCCTGAACCGTTTGTATTTAATATCATCAGGATAAATATTTCCAAATAATCCTCGGATTTCTTTCCAGAAAACCGGCTTAATGTTAATAGTCCAACTATCAGTTTGGTAAACAATTTTTCTGAACTTACTTCGGTAATATCCCAGAGGAAAGCCCCAAACTACAAAAAGAATGAACCATATATTTTCTATGATGTAATCCATAATCGTTATTTTTTAGGAAACCAGGGGAAAAAAGAGTTTGTTTTTTGAATGTATTCGCGGTATTGCGGTTTAGTTTCATTCAGGCTTTTTTCAAGTAATGCCACTCCCGAAACTTTAATAATTAGAAGTGTCATAAAAACCGAGCCAACAAATGTCCAATAACTTCCGGCCGCAATGCTAAAAATACCAAACGACCACCATACTGCCGAATCTCCAAAATAATTGGGATGTCGGGTATATTTCCAAAATCCAGTGTTCAGTACCTTGCCTTTGTTGTTTGGATTCTTTTTAAATCTTGCTAACTGAAAGTCGCCACCGGCTTCGAAAATAAAACCAATAATAAAGACTAAAATGCCTACATAATCCATCCAGTTTAATCCATCAGAACCTGTTTGTGAATTTACGCCCAATAAAGGGAGCGAAACAAGCATGATTAATGCGCCTTGAAGTAAAAAAGTTTGGAAATAACTAAACCACCAATAACGTTCAGCTCCATATTTTCGCCTAAATTCCTGGTAACGAAAGTCTTCTCCATTGCCAATATTTCGCCACGAGAGAAACAAAAAAAGTCGTAATCCCCACAGACTAACCAAAACCAACATAAGTATTTTACGAGTAGAGAAGTCTCCCGAATTATAAAAGTAAACGGCATTTACGATTACAAATCCCATTCCCCAAAAAAGATCGACAATGCTCACGTTTTTAATCAGCACACTCAATCCCCATAAAAGGGTAACAAGAATAAAAATAACAAGCAAGGCTTGAAGAAATAGCGTTAACATGGCTTAGTTTTTTGAAGTGAATAATAAGGAAA
>CAYZBC010000233.1:0-8410 GCA_964476535.1 uncultured Maribellus sp. | reverse complement strand
TTAACCTACCGTTATAAAACATATTCAAGATCACAAAATCCCAAAAAACATTTTCCCAATCATCAAATAAATTAGCAGACCTAAAACGTCGTTCATTGTTGTAATAAATGGCCCGGTAGCCAAGGCTGGATCTATTTTAAACCGGTTTAAAACCAACGGAATTAAAGTACCGAAAAACGAGGCAAACAGTATAACAATAAATAAAGAGATGGAAACGGATAATGTTAAATTCAAATTTCCCTGGCTTATAAAATTATAGATAAAAATAAGCAAAGCAAAAACAGATGCTGTTGAGAGCGCAATCAACAATTCTTTTATTATTCTTTTACTAGTTGACTCTATATTTTTTACCCCACTGGCAATACTTTGCACAACAATTGATGACGATTGCACTCCCACGTTACCTCCCATGGCAGCGATTAAAGGAATAAAAAATGCAAGTTCAGTCACATTTTTTAAAGCACCTTCTTGCGAACCCAAAACCAACGCTCCTAAAATACCTCCCAATAGGCCAATCAATAACCAGGGAAAACGTGCGCGCAACAATGTCCAGATTTTATCGCCGGGTTCAACATCACCGGTAATACCCGAAATCATTTGGTAATCTTTTTCTGCCTCCTCACGCACAAAATCAATTACATCGTCGAAAGTAATACGTCCTTTGAGGCGTCCAATGTCGTCAACAACCGGAATAGCAACAAGGTCGTATTTATCCATAATTTCAGCAACTACTTCCTGCCGAGTATCCGTATTTACCATTTTTACATCCACATTGTAGATATTTGAAATTTTAGTATTTGTATTGTTGATAATGAGTTTCTTCAGAGAAAGCACCCCTTTTAATTTTTCTGTATCATCGACTACATATATATAATAAATCTCATCAACCTCCTCGGCTTGTTTGCTGATTTCTTTGAGGCATGTAGCAATGGTCCAGTTCTCATTCACTTTCACCAGTTCTTTCGCCATAATTCCGCCTGCTGAATCTTCCTCGTATTCCAACAAGTCAACAATATCGCCGGCCTGTTCAACATCCCCTATTCCATTTAAAACCTCTTTTTGTACTTCCTCGTCCAAATTGGCAACAACATCGGCAGCATCGTCCGAATCCATGTACTCAATAAACTTGCTGGCAATAAATTCGGGAGGTAAAACTTTCAAAAACCTTTTCCGGTCATTATCCGGAATTTCAATCAAAACATCCGATGCTTTTTCACCGTCGAGCAATAAATAAATGAACTTAGCTTCTTCAACAGATAAATCGTCCATTAACTCGGCAATATCGGCCGGGTGGAGATCTTCCATTATTTTTAAAACCTTCTCGTTGTTTTTATTTTCAACAAGACCTTTTATAAGATCAATGTTTTCTCTGGTGAATTCAAATTGCATAATCTATTATTTGTTAAGCTTCTCAATAGCACAAGTTAAATCGATAAAAGCCTGAACAGAAATCTGCTCCGGGCGTTTTTCTGCATATTCTGCGGGGAGGTTTTCACAAATTCCTTTTAAAGAATTTCGAAGCATTTTTCGTCGGAGATGAAATGCTGATTTTACAACGTTTAAAAATAACTTTTCGTCACAAGGTAACTCTGCGCGTTTGTTTCTTTTCAATCTAATAACTGCCGATTTTACTTTTGGTGGAGGATCGAACACATGTTCCGATACTGTAAACAAATATTCAATATCATAAAAAGCCTGAAGTAAAACACTCAAAATACCATAGGTTTTTTTTCCATGTCCTCCTGCAATCCGCTCTGCTACTTCTTTCTGAATCATCCCCACAACTTCGGGTACACGGTTCCGTATTTCTAATACCTTAAAGAATATTTGCGACGAAATATTATATGGAAAATTCCCGATAATACTAAAATTACCATCGAATTTTTGCGATAGATCAGATTTCAAAAAGTCCTCAGACCAAATGTGCTTTAAATCCTGAAAATTTTCTTGGAGATATGCAACCGAATCGCGATCGATTTCAATTACATGAAGATTTATTTCGGAACGCTTGAGCAGATATTGAGTTAGAACTCCCGTTCCCGGTCCAATTTCCAATACATCAGAAACTTCGGAACCAAGACTATCAACAATTTTTTGGGCAATATTCTGATCGACTAAAAAATGCTGACCTAGATGTTTTTTTGGTTTTACATAACTCATTACATTCTACCTCTCTCATTTCTATTTATACTAGAAGTTGTTTCTGGTTAATAATTCGCTTTTCCCATAAAACAAACTATAAACAACTTCAAATTCAATTTATATGACAATTAACCAAACAAATTTATATTTTTGTCTGCTACAATTCGCTGTACAACGACCTTTAATTTCGCATCCCGAAAATAATAAAAATTCAGGGATCTTATTTTCAGGGCAAATATACAGTCTTTAAATTTAGGAGTTTGAAAAAAATAGCCGTAAAAATTCTGAAATTCTTAGCGTTCTTTGCTCTTGGAGCATTTATATTCTGGCTTATTTATAAAGATCAGAATATTGATAGAATAAAATCTGTGTTGAAAAATGAGGTAAAATATTTCTGGGTAGTAGTTTCACTTGTAATTGGGCTTTTAAGCCACATCAGCCGAACCCTCCGCTGGGGGCTAATGATTGAACCCATTGGGCACAAGCCACGCTTTATTAACACATTTTTAGCGGTAATGGTTGGCTATTTAATGAATATGGCTTTCCCTCGAATGGGAGAAATTTCGAGGTGTGGCGTTTTATCGAAATACGAAAAAATATCGTTTACAAAATTGATTGGAACCGTAGTTGCCGAACGACTTGTTGATATGATCTCGCTTCTTATTTTGTTAGGCCTCGTTTTTTTCTCGCAGTTTGGGAAAATGCTAAATTTCATTAAACAAAATCCGGAATTCAAGGAAAAATTATATGCTGTGTTTACTTCACCTTACCTAATTGTGGGGGTAATTCTACTTTTTATTTTGTTTCTCGTATTTAGAAAAGCACTTAAGCACACTGCTATTTTTAAAAAAATTGTCCATATCCTTAATAATTTCAAAGAAGGATTTATTTCAATCCGCTCAATAAAAAGGAAAGGCTGGTTTTATTTTCATTCTGTTTTTATTTGGACTATGTACTACCTTATGCTTTACTCTATATTCTTTGCATTTGATTTTACCAGCGAATTAAACCCAATTGCAGGACTTACAACATTTGTAATGGCTAGTTTTGGTATGGTTGCGCCTGTGCAAGGAGGAATTGGTGCCTGGCATTTTATGGCGATTGAAGCACTTTCGTTGTATGGCGTGGCAAACGAAAATGGAATTATATTCGCTTTTGTTGCACACGGCTCAATGACCGCTATGATTATTATAATAGGTATAATTTCTTTGCTGGTTCTTCCGTTTATTAATCAACGAAACGGTATTGCTGAAAAGGAAATGACACAATAAAATCATTCAGGATTGCATAAAACTTAATTCCTAATTGGAATGAATACCGAACTCTTTATTTCACGAAGATTATTTTTTGATAAGTCGAATAAACAATTTTTATCCCAAAAAATAATTCGGATTGCACTTTTTGGCATTGCTCTCGGATTGGCAGTGATGCTTATTTCGGTTGCAGTTGTAACCGGCTTTAAAAAAGAGGTGAGGAATAAAGTTATTGGGTTTGGGTCTCACATTCAGGTTGTAAATTACGATTCAAGAAATTCTTACGAATTGTCTCCCATTTCACAAAACCAACCCTTTTTACAGAAGCTTGAAACAATTGAAGGCATAAAACAGGTACAGGTTTATGCAACCAAACCCGGAATGATAAAAACCGAGGAGTACATTCAGGGCATTGTATTAAAAGGAGTTGACCAAAATTACAGCTGGGAATTTTTTCAAAAAAATATAGTTGAAGGACACATTCCACAGCTCAACGACTCCATTAGAGTAAATGAAATAATTCTTTCGGAGCAGGTATCGAAACTATTAAATTTGGGCTTAAACGATTTCGCCGTATTCTATTTTGTAAATGAAAATGAAATAACACCCAGATTGTTGCAACTAAAAGTTTGTGGCATTTTTCGCACTGGCCTCGAAGAATTCGACAAACTTTTTGTTATTGGTGACATCAAACAAATTCAACGGTTAAATGGTTGGGATGCGGATGAAATTAGTGGTTTTGAAATCGAGATTACCGACTTTAGTAAAATAGACAAACTGGAGCAGCAGATTCGAAATTCGGTGATTGATTATCGCGAAGACAACAACACTATTCTTCGTACCGAAAGTATTACAAGAATGTATCCCCAAATTTTCGATTGGCTGGCTATTCTTGACATGAATGTTTGGGTAATCCTTTTTTTGATGATTATGGTTGCCGGATTTAATATGATTTCGGGGTTGTTGGTTTTAATACTCGAACGCAGCAGCATGATTGGAGTCTTAAAAGCACTTGGAAGCCCCAACTGGAGCATCAGAAAAATATTTTTATATCTTGCTTTTTTCTTAACCGGAAGGGGCATGCTTTGGGGAAATATTATTGGCATCGCATTAATAGCAATTCAGAAAGTGTTCGAAGTAATAAAATTAGATCCTACCACTTATTATGTCGATGTTGTTCCGGTAAATTTTTCTATTGTACATTTACTTCTTATCAACATTGGAAGCATTGCAATTACCACCTTTATGCTGGTTATCCCAAGTTTACTGGTAAGTAAAATTTCGCCCGATAAAACCATTAGGTTTGATTAATGTCAACATTGATTACTGTTCTTGTTTCAATAATTAAATTACCTTTACCCGCTCAAAACTAAAACTATGTTTTTTGTTGGTGCATCCGGACAACTTATAACCCTGATACTTACGGTATGTTTACCGTTTATATTTATCTTGTCGGGACATCAGGAAATCGACACTCAACAATCAACATTAACTTTTAACATTCATCAAAACCTTCAAGAATTTTCGTCTATCAATTTCAATTTTTACGATTATACTCTGGATTTTTCTGCTGAGATTCAAAATAATCGAATTGAAATCGAAAATTCCGACTTCATAAAAATTCCGTACAACAAAATTAGGGTAAAATGGAAATCGTTTTGTCTAAATAATTACGGGAACAAAGCTCCGCCAACTTTTCTTTGTTTTTATTGTTAATTGAATTTGTAATACAATTCAAAAGGAAATCCATAAATGGATTTCCTTTTTATAGCGTTTCAAAAAAGAGTTGAAACAACAATTAAACAATTGGAATAATTCAAAAAAATTCAAAAAAAATGTCACGATTTTTATATACTATAACCATTGGGTTGGCTCTATTTTTAAGCGTGCAAACTACTATTGCACAGAATTCTATCACCGGAAAAATACAAGACGAAAACAACAAAGCTTTAACCGGAGCAAATATTGTTATAAAAAACACAACAGTTGGAACAGCATCCAACGCCGAAGGAAATTACTCAATAACTGGATTGAAAAAAGGAAAGTACACAATTCGCGTTAGTTTTTTCGGATACGGAACCGTTGAACAGCCGGTAGTTTTAACAGGACAGAAAATAACTCTGGATTTTAAAATGGTTGAAACTGCTATCGATTTAGATGCAGTTGTTGTTACCGGAACAAGAACAGAAAAAAGCCTGAAAAATACTCCGGTACTTACTCAGGCAATTAGTATCCAGGAAATACAAAACAAAGACGCTACCAACATTATTGAAGCGCTCGAATTTGTTGTTCCCGGAATTGAATTTGGCAGTCAGGCACAAGGAAAAACTCTTTCGTTGCAAGGAATTGATCCGCAATACATGCTCTTTTTAGTGGATGGAGAACGCTTGTCGGGCGACACTTACGGAGACATAGATTACAGCCGGATTAACATGGCAGATATTGAACGAATTGAAGTGGTAAAAGGGGCAAGTTCAACCCTATATGGATCGAATGCTTTGGGAGGGGTTGTAAATATTATTACAAAAAATCCATCCAAAAAATTTGGACTGGGTGCGTCAACCCGATTTTCGAAATACAACACTCAAAACTACCAATTGAATGTAGGATCTAAATTGGGCAAGGTTTCAAGCCAAACCTCTGTGGTTTACGACAAAACCGACGGTTATGATTTATTGGAAGGGAACTCTTACCGCACACAGGAAAAAGAGGATGCAGTAGTTATAAACCAACACCTTAAATACTCGCCTACCGATTATCTTTTACTTGAAGCAAATGCGGCATTCATGAATAAAAACCGCGAAAATACTTCCGCCGATTTATTCGATCGAAGAAATAAAAACTTTACTTACGGTGCAAAAGGAACCTATTTCCTTAATGCTAAAAACAATGTCACGCTTAGCTGGAACTCAGATAATTACGAAATTCTGGATAAAGTAACGCCTGACAATTTAACAAGTATTTATAACAACCTGAACAATACTGCCCGGTTAATGGGAAATTTTAATCTCGCCGACTGGAATGTACTTACGGTAGGTTCTGAATATAATTCAGAAAATCTGACCGCTTCGCGAAACGAAATTGATGACAAAACCAACACAGATTATGTTGTTTTTGCTCAGGAAGATATTCAGCTTTTGGAAAATCTGAACCTTGTTGGTGGAGTCCGAGCACACAACAATTCACAATACGGTTCGCATATTACACCGCAGGTTTCTGCTATGTATAAAATCTGGCATTTTAACTTCCGTGGAAATCTAAGTGAAGGCTACAAAACCCCAACACTGAAAGAAAAATACATGTCGTTTAAAATTCCTGCTCCCGGACCACCATTGTACTTAGTGGGTTTTGAAGGACTGGAACCGGAAACATCAAAATATACATCGTTATCTGCTGAATATACACGGCAGGGTGTATCTTTCTCCGTTTCGGCATACCGGAATAATATTAGCAACATGATTTCTGAAAACCTTAACGATTACACAGTAAAACCAGGAGGAATTATTGAATATGCCTACCAGAATTACGACGAGGTATTACTAAAAGGTGTTGATATTTTATTAAAAACAAAAATTACCAAAAATCTATACTTTAATGGAGCGGTAACATTTTCGAAAAAATATGACCAGAAGGAAGAGAAAGAATTTGATAACGTACGAAATTTCACGGGCAAATTTAACCTCGATTATAATTTAAAAATGAATAATTATGGTTTAAATGCAAACCTGCAAAGTAATTATTACGGATCGAAATCAATTAATTTAATGGATGAAACCACACATCAGACCCAAACGATAGAACTTGACAATTTCTCGTTGTGGAAAGTTACAACCACTCACACTTTCAAATCAAATTACTATGTAAAGCTTGGGATTGATAATATTTTCGATTTTATGGATGAAACCGGAGGCTACAACAACGGAACTCCCGGACGCACAGTGTTTTTTGGGATTGGTTTGAAAATTTAGACATAACTGGTGAATTTATATTGCAGATTAAATTAGATGAAAAATGCCCGTTTCGACGGGTATTTTTTATATATTTTTGCCTCATGATAATTTGTGCTGAAAATATTAGAAAAGCATTATCAGGAAATTTGCCCGGCTCAATTTCTCATAAAAAGATGCTTCCTCCAAACCGGATTTTAGAAGCTGCGCCCGATGAAAAAAAAAGGATTAAGCAAAGCAGCGTTTTGTTACTGCTATATATTGAAAACAGCGAATTAACCGCTTGTTTAATAAAACGGCCCGCTCACATGAAACACCATGCCGGGCAAATTGCATTGCCGGGCGGCAGAATTGAAAAAGGTGAAACTGCTCTTGAAACGGCACTGCGAGAAACCTGCGAAGAAGTTGGGATCCATTCGGAACAAATTGAAATTTTAGGATCGTTATCCGAACTTTATGTGGAAGTGAGTCGATTTCAAATCCACCCCTTTGTAGGTTGGTTGCATAAGAAACCAGAATTTAATTTGAATCCAGCTGAAGTTGAAAAAACCATACTATTTCCAACATCAAAAATTAAAACTCCATTTAATCGAGAAGAATTGGATACTATCTCAGGAAAATTAGATGTGCCTTGTATTCGGTTTGATGGAGAATTTATATGGGGAGCAACTGCTATGATTTTAGCAGAGTTTTATGATGTTATAAAAAATTTATGACTATTCAGCAATAACATTAAAATAATGATTGTAATTACCCATTACTTTCGAAACATAACTATACGCCTCTTCTCCCCGACAATATCCGAACCGCGTAACCGGATCTTTGTAGTACTTTTCCGATGATTTATTTAGAAGATAAAAATCTACGTTATCGTCCCAAATGAATTCGTTTCTTCCATATTTTACGGCCAAACGCTGTGCATCTTGCACATGGCCCATTCCAATATTATACGAGGCCAACACAAATTTTATCCGTTCGGTGGAATCAGATATAGATTCCAAAAATTGTTTATCCAACCAATTCAACAAAAGAATTCCACCTTCTATATTTTGCTTCGGATCGGTATAA
>CAYZBC010000232.1:0-8412 GCA_964476535.1 uncultured Maribellus sp. | reverse complement strand
GATTCCCGCAAAGGTTCTATATCAGCCGGATTAAATAAAAATGCAATTACTTTTATTTGATAGCTTGATTGATTCAGGTCGGTGAATGAGACTTTTGGTTCAACTGCTGCTGAAACCCGTAAATCGGATTGTAATAATGAAATTAATTGTTGCTGAATATTATTTCTGTCGGAATGGATTGGTGCAATAAAAACACTCTCAAAACGATGCAAGTAGGGTGAGGGAGATTGTTTTATCAGCGGATTAAAAATAATTTTACTGTAAGGAATTCCAGTCTGACTTCCGTCTGCCCGTTCAATAATTAACTGATTCGATTCAATTCGGGTAATTTTGCCTTCAAATTCAGCATTTTTTACTTCGTCTCCTATTTTTATATCGGTGGTTAATTTAAAAAATACCCTCACCAATATTTCCTTAAAATAATAGTAAATTAAAATAAAAAGAATTAAGGTAAAAACGACTGCAAGTATTATGGCAATAATGCTATTATGTACCGTAAAATATTCAATACTTAACAGTCCAAAACCCAGCCAAACGAATAATTCGAAACTCCCAAAATATCTATTCCAGAACGATCTGAATTGTTGACGCTTCAGTAATCGTTGCACGAAAAAATTAACAATTTTAAGCGAAATTAGTATGATGCCGATGAGCAATAAAAAAGCGATTATTTTGAAATAGGATGGTGATAATTCCATAATTCTTAGATCAATTTATTATGTTGAAAATAGTTTAAAATATGAGGGTAAATAAATGAATTTATTGAAATGTACCCTTTTGCCGATTCCACAAGAATCGTGCTTCGTAACATTTCATTAATTACTTCTATAAAATCACTACTTTCAAAATGGCTGAATTTTACTCTTTTATGAATGATAAGTTGATTTAAAATAATTATCCATTTTGAAGGGATTGTTTCTAAAAAGCGCAAATCGGGGAGATCTTGTTTTTTTATAAAAATTTCGTCTTTTTGTATTTTTTCGATGGACGACAACCACAACTGCATGGCGTAACCAATGTTTCCAAAACTAAGTAGAAAGAGTTTCGAAAAGAATTTTGCTTCGTCGATGGTACTCATTCGTCCGTCTTTCTTTTTCATGTTTCCCAAGGGAATACCACCCGAATAATGACGTTTTAAAACGGCTTTCCCAATTTCTTTTGCATTCATTGGTTTGCAAATAAAAATATAGGGTTGAAGGTTTTTCAGGTCGGTGCTTCGTTTCATCGTTTCGTAGCTAATTGAATTTGCCGAGAGCACAAACCTTACTTTGCCCGAGTACGCCTGAATTAGTTTTAAAAGGTGGTTAATTACTTTACTTCCATTTTCTTTTTGATTCCACCAAACTTCCAAATCGTCGAAAGCAAGGCAGGTTCCGGGCTTCAGGTTTTCAAAAACAGATTCAATCGTTCCGGTTCCGCCAGTGGCTTTTCTAATGCTATTGTTGAAACTTATTACATCGGTAGTTTGATTGAATGTGGGTTGAATAACAATAATATTGGTTTTTGGCTGGGCTATTGAAGATGCCTGATTTAACCAAAATGATTTTCCGGAATTGCGGTCGCCAAGCAATAAGATTACACTTTTTGAAACCGATTGATCTTCTTCCAGAATATTCAAAAAGTTTTTCATAACTGTTTCCCGTCCAACCCAAAATTCGCTTAAATAATGTTGTTTATTTATAAATAATTGTTTGTAATAAAACGGAAGTTGGCTAAGTACCAATGGCTTTGGCGAAATTTTTTCAATCTCTTTTTTTACCGATTGAAACAAACTTTGTGTATCGCCCTGAATAAAATCCTGCGCTGCAAGTGTGCTGCTGCTTGTTAAATAAACCAACGAAATTAGTTTATCGTTTACAGTAGTCTTTGTGCTTCTAATTTTATTTGCAAAATAATTCGACCGTTTTCTTGATTCAATGGCATGTGTGTATCGTTTTTGATTGCCCGCCAACTCAATAAAACTCTGGTATTGTAATTTCTCGAAAACAGTATTTATTGTTTCAGTAAAATGGCGGTCGTTAATTTCAAAATTTGCAAGCAATTTTTGCAAAGCTTTGTTCGTTTTTTCTTTTTGTTCTTCAAGTTGAATTTTTTGTTCAGCTTTTGTAATCTCCTTTGTAACGTCGATTTTCAAACTTAACTTTAACAAACGGTGTGCATCGTTTATTTGGTTGAAATCTTCCTCCAGCGTTTCAATAAGTTGCGAAATATAAATCGCAAAAGGTTCAATTATTTCGTTTTGAGTTATATAATCAATCAGGTGCGAAAACGAAATATCGATACTTTGAAGTTGTTTAAATTGGAGGTTTTCGAATCGGTTGGCAGAATCTTTGTCGATAATAATCAGGTGATTTGGTAATCTTCCCGAAATTTGATTGATACGTTTTATCGTATTTTCTTTAATTCCGCGAATTGTTGATGTATTTTCCAAAACCGCTAAATCAACATCGGTTTGAGAAGTTATATTATCCGGATTTACAATTGATTGGGTTATGTTATCGGAAAATTGTTGATACAGATTGTTGAATTTTTCTGCAAAATTTTTCCTGTTTTGAGAGAAAACACCATTTAATTGAGCCGTGTAATATTGCAATAGTGTTGACAGTCGTTGTGAATTAGACAGTAACAACCAGTTTTTTAAATTAAGCTCAGGAATAGATTGCACAATTTTTAATTCTCTTTTTTCAAAAGAACGAATTTTGTTATCAGACCGAATAAACCGGTTCGGATTTGGAGAATTTAATAGTACAATTAATTTTTGCAAACGCGAACTAATTTCAACAAGCGTTTTTTGTTTCAGATTCTGCTGAAGTTCGTTAATTTGATTCTGATGCGACTGAAAATACAAAGAGATTTCCGATTGGGCTGTTTCAATAATATCGTTGCTTATTTTGTTGTAGTAGGCATGTTTGTCGAGTAATTCAATTGATTTTATAACGTCTTCCGAAAGTTTTTTAAACAATAAATGCGTTTGATAAATTAGTTGCCCTGAACCCGAATAATAATTTGAAAGCGTTGTGTAACGAAGGGAGAGGAAATGGCTTTTTACAAATCGGTTCAGTTGCACTGTGTATTTAATTTCCTTTTTATTAATTTTTTTGTTTATTCTTTTTTTGAATTTGAAAAACTTTACTCCGGGTTTATCTTTTTTCTCGTTTTTAATGTCTTCATCCGAAAGAATAATACCTACAGTTTGAGGAAGTTTTTCAATAATCCGGTCAGTTTCTTCTTTATACGAGTTGATAAACCTGATATTTTGATCTTTTATTATTTCTAGTTGGTCTTTGTATTCATCGTTAATTAATTTTCTAAGGCGGGTAACAATTGTTGATGTTTGATTTGTGGCAAATTCTTCGGGCCGTTTTGAATCCAGTTGCGATTTCCAAATGTCCAGAGAGTGATTTACCCTTTCTCTGAGTTCGGCAAGCAATAAACCGTTCGCCTGAAAATCGATTCTTTGATGGTTGTCGATGAGCTGGTTGAACAGGTTTTTTATGTTGGCTTCAAGAGCCGAGAGCTCAATGTTTAATTTTTCGTGTTTGGTGTATTCAATTTGGGGAATTTCTATGACAGTTTTTTGAATATTGCGAATTTCAATCGATTGTTTCTGAATTCCTTTTTTAAATAACGTACTTCCTATTGATAATTCTTTGAATTGTGTGCTGGCTTTTAAAAACAGAACCGTTCCAATGTCTTTGCATAATTCGGTGGTGTCGTTAACAAAATCTTCTTCAGTTCCTAAATTTATCATCGGAAGCCCCATAATAATAAGGTCGGTATTTATCGATTCGTCTCTTATTATTTTGTAAAAGGTACGCCTCTCAATCTGGTTGTTAATTACTTTGACTTCCGCATTAATTCTAATGTTTTCCAATATCTCGTTAGTGTCGCGTTCAATTTTTTCGCGTGCGTCGTTGTTCGGATTTACAATAAGAAGTCGCAATTTTGCATTTCGCCATTGTTCAGAAGCCCAAAGGAATTTAGTTAACGACAGTGCAAAATTTCCGTTATGTCCACCGCCACGCCACCAAATATCAATGGTTTCGTATTTGCCAAAACCCACCGAACGATCGTAATCAACTAAGAGCAAATTCAAATCAAGATTTGATATGGTATTTAACATATGAACGTATCGCACCGAATCCTGTCCTTTTTTAGCCCAATTTAAAATTACAGTGTTTGGTTCAACACCCGAAAAACCATAGGTTTGGGCAATGGTTTCAATACCACTGTACATATCGTTAACTGCTTGTTTTCTGGAAAATATACCTTGAAATTCTCTACTTAAATCGTCTTTAACCGATTGCTGATGTTTTGAGAATAATATTTTTTCATCCTTAGTTTCTATCAAATCGAAGTTTGACAAAAAACCGTGCTTCCCTACCAGGTTTTTCCCAAATTCAAGCAAGTGTGGCCGGTTTTCAGTTCCGCCACTAAAGAGGATAATATTTGGTTTCCAGTTGCGTTGTTCCAAATCGCGTTGGTCGATTTTATGAAGTGAGGTTCGAATTAGAGTTGTATAAACACTCTGCCAAACATCTCCAAAATCGAGTTGGAATTGTTTGCGTTTTAGTACAATATAAATCAGCCCAACAATTACCATTGATGCAAACATTGCCATGGTATTCATTTTAAACATCACAATAAAACTGGCCGCAAACCCAATTATGCCAATCCATCCCGGAATTTTAAACGAAGGCCTGAAATCGGAACTTGCCCATTTCTCCAGCGCAAACGAGAGGTTTATAAATCCATAAGCCGAAATATAAAACATGGAAACCACTTCGGCAATTGCATTTAATTCACCAATTAAAATCCCGCCTTCAGCAATTAAAAAAGTTAAAATTAGTGCATTTCGAGGCTCGTTGTTAACACCTTGTCCACGGGCAAAAATGCGTGGTAATATTTTGTCGCTTGCAACAGCCTGCAAAATACGCGGGCCACCTAAAATTCCGCCCAATGCCGACGATAAAGTTGCTCCCCAAATTCCTGCAATTACAAGCGGCGAAAACCATGCGATTTTGGTTAGGAAGTTAGTGTCGTTTAAAAGTAAATCGCGATCGACAAAATAGGCAAAAACAATTGTTAATCCGATGTAAACTACCAAGCCAACAAAAATGGCACCGAGGGTTCCAATGGGTATCGATTTTTTTGGATCCTTTAAGTCGCCCGACATGGCAACACCGGCGGTAAATCCTGTAACTGCGGGGAAAAAGATGGCAAAAATAGTTTCAAATGGAACGTGTCCGGAAAATGGAAGTCGGGAAACTTCAATGGTTTCGATTTCAACACTGGAAAAAATGCCAAAAATTATCGAAAACAACGAAACTGCAATGGCTCCTAAAATAATAAATTGTGTTTTTATTGCCAACGAAGTGCTAATAAAAGCGAGTATCACCAAAAACAGCAATACTGCACTTGCAACAATGCGCATGTCGTTTATGTTTCCTTCAATACCTAAAAAATTGCGAATCCCTTCAATTGCGAAAACACTTTCAGTAAAACCCACCAAATACAGCGAGATACTTAAAGCTGTGCCCACAAACAGGGTAATTCCAATTGCACCGCCCATTGGTAAACCCAAACTTCGCGAGAGCATATAATACAAGCCCCCTGCTTTTATTTTTTTATCGGTTGAAATGGCTGTAATACTTAGCCCCGTTGTAATTGAAATAACGTGCGCAACTATAATAATTACAATGGCTGCAATTAAACCGGCTTGCCCAACAACCCAGCCCAACCTTAAATACATAATTACACCGAGTATGGTTAAAATTGAAGGTGTAAAAACCCCGGCAAAAGCACCAAATTTTTTCTGATTCATATTAAAAGGTTGCGATTTATAGGTATTCTGTAAAACAATAGTTCATTCTATGCGAGAACAAATTACTAATTTTTTTGAATTTTTATATAGAATATTGGTGTCTTTATTTTTTGGGATTATACAGAATCATTATGAATATTATTGTAAAACAAAATGCGACTCACAAATGAGGAGGGACAAAATAAGTACAGGTTTTTCAGTGAATTAGAGCTTAGTTAAAAAAAAATATTTGAACGATCGTAAACAGACACTACTTATAAACTCAAAATTTTCCAATCTTCTTTTAAGTAATCACTTAACGGAACGCCCATTCCTTTAACATCGATTCCCAATTCCAATAGTTTTTGGTCAACGTCATACATTCGCGCGCAGGACATACAAGCTTCCACAACAACACCCGCTTCCTGCATCTTTTTTACATAGTCTTGCAGCATCTTATTTTCCGACAAAAGTTTTGCAGAAGGGCCCCAAACTATAAGAACCACTTCATCGAACCAGCCTTGTTTTTTTGCATTATAGGTGTACATAAAAGCCATTTTTTCAGCTAAATCCGGATCGTCGCTGGTCCAAAGAACAGCAAGTTTACTTTTGTTATTTTCCATTTTTGTTTCGGTTTGTGCAAATGCCCCAGTAAACAGAGTAATTGTCAACAATAAAAAGATTGTACGTTTCATATTTGAATAGTTTATCGGTTGAAATTGAAACATTCAATTATGAAAAATGTTTTGTTTTAATTGAAAAAGGAAGAAATATAATTAAAAACACATTTACAAATAGTTCAATAGATTTAATATTGGAATTAAATCCATTTCATCGTATTTCTTGTCTTGAAAATCTGCAATAAATTCCTTATTCAGCATAAAAAGTTTGCTGTTGTATTTATCTTGTGGAAGTGTATTGTCCAAAGTGAAGTCAGCAAAATCAAATTCAGTAAAATTTAGTTCACACGCTGAAAGTTCCCACTCGCTGTTGTTGTTCATATAAAGTAAAGGTAATCCGTGTGTTCTGCAAATTATAGGTCGTTGTTCGTACATAGTACAAGCGTGGTTTTTCAGAAAAACACATATATTCTCTTCCAATTCACGTAAGTTTTCAAATTCCAATTTCTTCTCTTTAAAATCGTTTAAAATGAAATGGAACTCGATGGGGAAAATACTGTAATCTATACAACACATGTCGCACCCTTTTTTGCATTGCATGTGGTTTGAATGTTCAGATGCTAATTTTTCTGAGTGACTTTCAATTTCAGATCTTAAAATTATGTATTTTTCAAAATGTTTTCCGATGTTATTATTCATTCAGTTTGTATAATTGTTAAGAGGCAAATTACATCATTTTTTTTGTTTTATTTGAAATCAAATTGCTATTTTTACATTTCGTACCACACCAGAACAGAACGGATAAATTAATAGATATGAAGAAGATTATATTGGCGCTATTTATAGTTGTTTTTAGTTCTGCAGCATTTGCGCAGGACGAAAATTTCGAATTTTTAAACACTGGGTTACCTATTGAAGAACGAGTGGATATATTGGTTTCTCAAATGACAGTGCAAGAGAAAATCGACCAGTTGGTTTATAATTCGTCGGCAGTTGAACGTTTAAATGTGCCGGAATATAACTGGTGGAACGAATGTTTGCATGGCGTTGCCCGTGCCGGATACGCAACTGTATTTCCGCAATCGATTACCATTGCCGGTTCGTGGGATAAAGATTTAATGATTCGTGTTGCCACTGCTATTTCTGATGAAGCGCGGGCAAAACATCACGAATTTGTACGCAACGAAAAACGGGGCATTTATCAGGGATTAACATTCTGGTCGCCAAATATTAATATTTTTCGGGATCCAAGATGGGGACGTGGCCACGAAACGTATGGTGAAGATCCTTATTTAACCGGTCAAATGGGAATGCAGTTTGTAAAGGGCTTGCAAGGAAATGATCAAAAATATTTAAAAGTAGTTGCAACCGCAAAACATTATGCCGTTCATTCCGGGCCTGAACCACTTCGACATGAATTTAATGCAAAAATTAGCGAACGAGATTTAAGGGAAACCTATTTACCGGCGTTTAGAACACTTGTAAAAGATGGTGGTGTTTATTCGGTTATGGGGGCTTATAATCAGTTTCGTGATTTTCCGTGCTGTGCAAATCCTGAATTAGATAATATATTAAGAAATGAATGGGGATTTAAAGGTTATGTTGTTTCCGACTGTTGGGCCATTTCCGATTTTTATCAATTTCAGGGATTCTCGAAAGATGCTGCAGAGGCCGCTGCCATTGCGGTAAAAAGTGGAACAGATTTAAATTGTGGAAATTCGTACCCTCATTTAAAAGAGGCGTTTGAGCGTGGAATAATAGAAGAAAAAGATTTGGATGTTGCCGTAAAACGTTTGTTCTCGGCTCGTTTTAAACTGGGGATGTTCGATTCTGACGAAGACGTTCCCTACGCACAGATTCCTTTTTCTGTTAATACTTCAAAAGAAAATGCAGCTCTTTCATTGGAAGCCGCTCAAAAAAGTATTGTTTTATTGAAAAATGAAAAGAATATTTTACCGCTTTCAAAAAATATAAAAAAAATCGCTGTAA
>CAYZBC010000231.1:0-8429 GCA_964476535.1 uncultured Maribellus sp. | reverse complement strand
CGTTAAACAACTTCTTTTAAAAAAATAGAGAATGAAAAAAATAAACATATGAAATCAATTATCATTTCTTTTTTATTGCTTGTTGTAGTATCAATAAATCTTTTTTCACAAGAAACTAAATCATTAAATGTTGGCGACATAGCGCCGAATTTTAAAACTTTGACCGACAACGATTCAACCTGGGATTTAAAAGATTATTTGGGCAAAAAAAACATTGTGGTCTATTTTTATCCTGCAGCAATGACTGGCGGATGCACGAAACAAGCTTGCGCCTATCGCGACTATAAAACTGAAATTGAATCGGCCGATATAGTTGTAGTTGGGGTTAGTGGCGACAACGTTGCCGGGCTTAAATTATTCAAAAAAGCACACGATTTAAATTTTACCTTGCTCTCTGATGAATCGGGTGAAATAGCGCATAAATTTGGAGTGCCTACCCGAGACGGTGGCACAATTACAAAAGAAATCGACGGGCAAAGTTTTGATTTATTCCGTGGAACAACGGCTAGCCGCTGGACTTTTGTAATCGATAAAAAGGGAAATATCGTTTACAAAAATGATAAAGTGGACGCTACAAAGGACACTGAAGAGGTTTTGATCTTTATTAAAAAGAATTTGTAGAAGCGAATTGCAAATCCTTTTTATCCCTCTTTTGGGGTTTTTTAAAACTACCTATCCGGAGGGTGTAATTTTCATGAGTAGAAAAGCTTATTAATAATCTTTAAAAGCAATATTTTATTAATTGGCTTTGAGATATAATCGTTACATCCAGCTTCAATTGCTTTTTCCTTGTCGCCAAACATTGCATAGGCTGTTTGTGCTATGATAATCAAATCTTTGTCAAACTTCCTGATTTCTCGTGTTGCTTCATAGCCATTCATTCCGGGCATTTTTATATCCATTAAAACCAGATCGATTTCCGGATTTTTTTTACATAATTCGATGGCTTCTATTCCATTTTCCACAAATGTAATTTTCTGGAATGTATCTATAAATATAGTTTCTAAAAGTTCTGAGCTAACCTCATCGTCTTCCACAACAAGTAAATTCAAATTTTTCATGCTCGCAGTTTCTTTGTTGAAATTTTCAGGCTGCTGTTCAATTTCTTCTGTCCTTTTTTTGGTGTAAGGGAGTTTGAATGTAAATGTTGACCCAATTCCTTCCTCTGACTCCACAAAAATCTCACCTCCAAGCATTTCAATATAAGCTTTTGATATTGCAAGCCCTAATCCTGAACCTTCAAACACCCTTGTATCTTCAATATCTGCCTGTTCAAAACGATTAAATATTGCTTCCATCCGATTCTTAGGAATACCAATTCCTGAATCTTTCACATAAAATTCAATAAAATTCTTCTTTAAGAAATAGCCAAAAGTGATCGAGCCTTTTTCGGTGTACTTGATGGCATTTTTAATAAGGTTAGTTAAAATTCCGTGGAGTTTATGGCTGTCTGTGCTAATGGTTAAATTTTCAGTACAGGGTATTAATAAAAATGACAATCCTTTTAGTTTCGCTTCAGGAGAATGGAAAGAATAAAGTTCATTTAATTCATCATTTAAAGAGGTTTCAGTTGTGCTTACCACCACTTCTCCGGCTTCAATTCTTGAAATATCAATAATATCGTTGATGGTATTCAGGAGCCTATCACCGCTTTTATTAATAATGGCGGAGTATTGACCAATTTGAGATTTGGTTAAATTGGGTTCGTTAAGCAGGTTGATAAATCCCAGAATACCATTCATAGGAGTGCGTATCTCGTGACTCATATTTGAAAGAAATGCACTCTTTAGTCTGTCACTTTCTAATGCTTTTTCCAATGCTGCTTTGAGTTCCGTTTCTGCAATTTTTTGCTGAGTAATATCTTCACCAATTTTAATATAATTAATTACATCACCCGATTCATTTTTAATGGCTGAGATAGAAGCTGCTTCCCAAAACAATTCTTTATTTTTCTTTTTATTGTGAAATTGCCCCCTCCATACTTTCCCGGAATCTACTATTTTCCACATTTCTTTATAAAATTCAGAATCTTGCTCACCAGATTTCAAAATATTTGATTTTTGTCCGATTGCTTCGGCACTGCTGTAACCCGTTAATTTGGTAAACGTAGGATTAACATATTCTACAATTCCTTCGGTATCAGTAATTACAACCACAGACGGACTTTGTTCCACTGCAGTAGAAAGCTTCCTTACGGAACCTTCTGCCTCTTTTCGTTCAGTAACATCGCGGATTGTACAAATAATTCCGGTAAAAACGTTATTCTGGTATTGCGGAATAAGCCAACCATTTTGCCAGGAATCTTTATTTGAAAGTGTTCTAACCCTGATGTCGTACCATATTGGCTTCTTTTCTTTTTTGGCTTGTTTATAGAATTTAATAAGTTCGCCCGTGGTTTCTTTGGGGAAATCTTTTAGTACATTATTTCCTTGAATTTGTTCGCGTGGTACTCCCGCGATTTTTTCCATTGCTGAATTTGCATAAAAAATAACATCGTTTTTATCGGTTACCCAGATACCGTCTTGGACTCCTTCAATAATATTTTCATAAAATTGTTTTGTTTCAATAATTTCCTGCTCTATAATTTTACGTTCACTGATATCAGAAGCAATTGCCGTTACGATTCCATTCTTATCCGCTTTTGTAGCATTCCAGGCCATCCATTTATAGGAACCATCTTTACACAAATAGCGATTCTCGAAGAAGGTTGTTTTATTACCATGCATCTGCTCTGTAATCTCATCGGCTGTTCTTTGTCTATCATCAGGATGAATAAATTCTATAATTGATTTGGATGTAAATTCATCAATTGAGTAACCTAATATTCTTGTTACAGCTTGGTTGACTTCCACAAAATAGCCTGTTTCTACATTTGCTTTGCAAATAATACTTGGTGATATATCGAATGTGTTTTTTAGATTTTGTTCGGCAGCACGTATTTTTTCTTCAGCTTGCTTTTTTTTGGTTACATCATCATAAATTGCTACTACCTTTTTGTCAGGTAAGCTGAAAATCCTATTTTCATAATAATTAGAAAAATTTTCATCAATATATATCTTGGAAGGATAAATTCTTCCAATACCAGTTTTCCAAACTTCTCTCAATTCTGGCACTAAACCATAATTGTCAATATCTGGACGCAAATCATAGAGACTTTTTCCGACCACTTCTTCGCTCGTTTTTCCTTCTAATTCTAATGCTTTTATATTAAATTTTTCAATAATATAATCTTTACCAAATTTGCCATCATTAATTACCTTATAGATTGCGACACCACTATTTACATTATTAAATAAATCTTCAAATATTTTTTTCTCCTTTGTTAATGTCCCTTCAGCTTTCTTTCTTTCGCTAATATCAATAACACCGGCAATTGCACCTTGGTAATTACCGGTTTCATCTATTATTGGTGCTGTAGTCATGGTACAGAAAATTCGATCACCATTTTTACAGATAAATTCGAAATCGTGCTGCTCTTTTAATCCTGCTTTCCGGTGTTCTAAATTTTCATTAGCAATCTTAACGCCTGTCTCGTCCATAAAATCGAAGAGCGACTTTCCAATCATCTCTTCAGGTGAATATCCCAACATTTTTGCCATACTGGGGTTTGCAAAACTGGTTATACTGTTTTTGTCGATAACCCAAATCCCTTCTTGTGCCAGATTAACTAGATTACGATATTTTTTTTCACTTTCACGAAGTTGCAACTCATGTATTTTTCGCTCTGTAATATCCTCAAGAACTGCCAGGCTCAGGATGATGTTCCCATTTTCATCTTTCTCTGAGATTGCTGATAGCAAAATGTCCAGCACATCTCCAGCTTTTGTAAGGTATTGGTAAGGAACATTATCAATAAAACCTTCTTTAAAGAATTTGGGCAAATATTGCTCTGTTGCAGATTGACGTGATTTCTTTGTTAGAAACTCTGTGGATTTATGGCCTATAACCTCGTCCTGTTCATATCCGATTTTTTCAAGCCATCGTTTACTCACACTTTGTATTATACCCTCATTGTCAATTGAATGCAACAGGGCTGGGGTGTCTGTATATAGCGTTCTAAAACGTTCTTCACTGCGTAATAAATCGTCTTCCTTCTGCTTTCGTTCGGTGATATCTTTCATAATACCCCCGATACCTCTTTTGTTATTTGGTAGTTGTAGGGGTAATTTGGTAACTTCGAAAATACAGCTGCCTAATTGTTCCTCAATTGTGAATTGCTCATTGCTCTCCAGAGCTCGTTTGTCGGAAGACTGACAGATAGATATTTGAGTTCGTTCAGTTAGTTCTGCGTCGGTTTTTCCAATAATTTCAGCTGTGCTTCTATTAAAAAAACGTGCCATTTGTTCATTTGCAAAAAGATATCGAAAATGGTCATCTTTAATAAAAGTGGGATTATTACTGGCATTCATAAATGCTCTGAACCTAACTTCGTTTTCCTTCAGTACTTCTTCATACTGTTTAAGTTTGTCATCGCTTTCGATTTCCTTAATCGCGCGTTTAACCACATCAGGTAATTTTTCGAGGAAGAGTATATCTTTTATGACGTAGTCCATGGTGCCTAGCTTCATCATATCTACGGCTATGCGCTCATCGCCCTGTCCGGTGGTGATGATAAAAGGAGGCAGCGGTGTTTGCTGTTTAATTAATGTTTCAATCAGCTCTTTGCCATTTATATCGGGTAAGGAATAATCAAGCAACATCAAGTCGGGTGTTTGTTTATCAAGATGTGCAAGTGCTTCAGCACCTGAAGTAGCACTTTTTACAGAGAACCCCGATTCTTCCAGTTTTTCGGTAATTAATTCCACTAATCCCGCATCGTCTTCTACCAGTAAGATATTCATGATGTATTGATTATTAGCATCCATATTAAATTAATTTAATGTCCGATTAATGTCATATCGCTTATTTACACGTCATGCTGAACTTGTTTCAGCATCTCATAACTTTTGATAATCAACATCATTTAAATGAGACTCTGAAACAAGTTCAGGGTGACGGACATATTTTAATTCATTACTGACATTCATTTTAAAATGTTACACCTTCACCACCTGAATAAAAAGCCCTAACCTTTTCAAGGTTTCTGCAAATTTTGAAAAATCAACCGGTTTGGTGATGTAAATATTACAGCCCAGTGCGTAACATTTTTCAACTTCCTGCGGATCATCAGTTGTTGTGAGCATAATTACAGGAAGGGTTTTTAAATCATCATCGCCTTTTATTCGCTCTAATACCTCGATGCCATCCATTTTAGGCATATTGATGTCGAGCAAAAGTAGGTACGATTTATTTTTGTCTGGTACCATATCTTTGCCTTTGCCCGAAATAAAATCCCAGGTCTGTTTACCATCTATAAAGCGGATCATATGGTTACATATTCCCGATTCCTTTAATCCTGTCATAATAAGTTCGGCATGTCCATCATCATCTTCGGCTATCAGAATTGTAAGTTCTTTGTATTTTGCCATAACTATTTTCCTTCTTTAATAGATTAGATTTCAGTAAATATACTATTTTGTAGTTCAATATGAAAAACAGAACCTTTATTTTCTTCTGACTCGGCCCATACTTTTCCTTTGTGTTTTTCGGCAATTCGTTTCACCAGGCTAAGACCAATTCCTTCGCCAGTTTTGCTTGAGCGGGGATCGATGCGGTAAAAGACATCCCAAATTTTATCGAGATACTTTTGCGCAATTCCTTTGCCTGTATCATTAATGGTATATACAACATTATTGTATGTTTTTTTTGCGTCCACAGTAATTTCTAAAGCTCGCTCGGAATCGGAATATTTCAATGCATTGCTAATTATATTTGCAAAAAGCTGATCCAATAATGCGGCATCGCCATAACATTCGGGTAGGGGATGAATATGAATTTTGCATTGGGTTTCTTTTATCTGAAAATCGAGGCTTTGAAGTATTTTCGCAAAGAGCTCGTTCATGTCAATTTTTTGAATATTCATAGCCACTCTGCCTGTGCGCGATAGCTGAAGGAGACTATTGATAAGGGCATCCATTTTTTCGATATTGCTAAGGACAAAATTGAGTGTTTTGGGAATACTTTCATCGGTAATAATGCCTAATTGATGAAGTATTTCCGGTTCAAGTTTTTTATCAGTAAATAGGGTTTTAATTGAATCGGCTTGTTTTTTCAGCCGTTGGCTAAAACCCTGTATGTTCACTAAAGGTGTTCGAAGATCGTGCGAGGTAACATAAAGGTAATTCTCCATCTCCTTATTTTTTGCCATAATCGTTTCCTGTATCTGTTTTCGTTCGGTAATATCCTGAAATGAACCTGACACCAGTTTTGTAACACCATCAAGCTGTTGAGCTTTTCCTACAGTATTAACCCAAATTATATTCCCCTTTGCTGTAATAAGTTCAAGTTCTAAATCAAAAGGCTCCCCAGTTTCAACTGTATGATTAAAAGCACGCTCTATAATTAGTTTGGAAGAAGGGGCATAAAAGTTTATTCCTTTATTCAAATCCGGTTCAAAATCTATATCTACTTCGTGGATTTGGTAGGTTTCCTCTGTCCAGGTTTGAATCATTGTTTCCAGATTAACTATCCAACCTCCGATTTTTCCAATTTTTTCGGTTTCACTTAGCAAAGTTCTAGTTCTTGCTAAATCTTCCTCCGCTCGTTTGCGTTCAGTGATATCATCCACGAATGCGGTCCCGAATCTGATGTTTCCTTCAGCATCCCTAATACCAATAGCATGGACAGATACCCTAATCTTCTCGCCGTCCTTTCGAATATATCTTTTCTCCATGGAAAAATCTTTTGTTTCCAAAGAAAACATGTCCTGAAAGAGCTGTTTGTTTTTGGGGCGGTCATTTGGATGTGTCACATCAAAAAAAGAAAGCCCAACAAGTTCTGCTTTGGCATAACCCAACATTTGTTCATACGCCGGATTTGTTGTAATAAAATTGCCCAGCATATCAACAGAGCATATTCCAACGGGTGATGAATTGAAGATGAGATTCAATTTATCTTCGTTTATCCGCAGCGCTTCTTCAGCTTGCCTTTTCAGAATTGCAATTGATGCCTGTTTTATAAATGTTTCTATTAATAAATTATTCTTAAGCTCGGCTGTTTTTTCTTTTAATAATATGATAACACTTCCAAAAAACTGTTCTTTTTTTGCTAAATCAATTACAAATATCTTGTTTATATTCGCAAGCTTTTCGATTGATTTACAGATCCCTTTAGGGATAGTCTGTAATAATAATCCATAAAGACCTTCTTGAAACACATGCAACTTTCCATCTTGATAATGTAGGTTGGGATCCTCAACATCGAATTTCATTCCTACCGGATGATCTCCCAATTTATTGGCAATCATCTTAGCTAATTTCCCGGCTCCAAGGACTGACTCTATTGTTGAAAAGCCAGATTCCCTATCAACGGAATTGACAATAATATATGAGTCTTTACCTACAAATTCTCTTACCTGTTCTCCCACGAAATTATAAATATTACCATCCTGTGGAAATTCCACAAAGCTCATTGCTGTTTTAGATAATAAATCAATATTACTATGATGTATTTTTTCTTTTTCCTCTGCCAGTTTGCGTTCGGTGATGTCCTGTATAAAACCATAAAGCCTAATGGCCTTACCCTCTTTTAATTCCACCTTCCCAATTGTACGTACCCAGAGATGTTCCCCTTGTGCATTGATGAAGGGTACTTCAAGGTCAAATCCTGTCCCTGATTCCATCGCCTTCTGAACCGCCTCCTGTATAATCGGCTGTGCTTTTGGGGCATAAAATTTTATGCCATCCTCTACTTTTGGCGTTTGATTCTGCGGTAGCCCATAAATCCGGTAGGTTTCGTAAGTAAAGCGAGAGTTCATGGTCTTCAGATCAATATCCCAACCTCCAATCCCTGCAATACGGTTGGTCTCAGCCAGGAATTCCTCACTCCTTTTTAAAGCTTCCTCTGCCTGTTTGTGTTCAGTAATATCATTTACAACACCAATTATCTTTATCGGATTTCCTTGAGCATCCCTATCAATTTCAGCAATTGAATGAATAGTTTTTCGAATTCCTTTGTCAGCTGTGAGAATATCAAAAACCAAATCGTATTTTTTATGATGCTCCATCAATTCAATTAAAGCCTGATGAACTTGCTCTCTTTCTGGAATACAGTTTTCCACATCCTCTGTCGTAAAATCCTTTACCCTTGGATCTAGCCCATATATTCTTTTAGCTTCATCCGAGGCCCAAAATATAGTTGTCAAAGGATCATATTCCCAGTTTCCAACATGTCCCATTGCTTGAGCCTTTTTGTAGCGTCTTTGATTTACCAGCAGGGCCTCTTCTGTCTGTTTGCGTTCGGTGATGTCATGTCCCATGCTAAATACCTGACCATCAGGAAGGCTGAAGTTAGCCCACATTATGCTGAGTATCTTTCCATCTTTTGTAACT
>CAYZBC010000230.1:0-8435 GCA_964476535.1 uncultured Maribellus sp. | reverse complement strand
TTTTAATTTGTCGGTATTGGTCATGTTTTAAAAAGTTGGAAGACGGAAGTCAGAAGTTGGAAGTTCTATATCCAATTCCCAATCACCCTCTTGCGTCAATATTGTTAAATCTATTCGTTTTCTGTTTCTCTTTTGGATTGACTTTCAATCAAGGTTAATTTTTGCATCGCATGCATACTACTTTTTCAAATTTGCTAAAGTGGATGCACCTTTTGTACTCTCTTTTCGAATCCCCGGGTTGAAACCCGGGGTTATTTATATTTGACTCCTTCGGAGTTTTTAATATTCCAACTTAACAATTTATCATTTCTCTACCGGGCAATAATCGATGCAGCGTGCACAGCTGAAACAGTTACCTTTGTGTGGTTCGTAATCTTGTCGTCTTCTGAAAACCACAGTATTCAGTAATGTTAATCCTATAACCAATCCTAAAAATCCTCCGGCTATCATACTTCCTATATAGAATTTTTCACGAATTACCTCTGCCTCTTCAACCAAAGTTTCCAATGATTTACCGGAAGTAATAAAAGTCTGAATATCTAAATTATCCGGGTCGTTTCGCAATTCAGGTTGTGAGATTAGCAATTCAGCTAAATAAACATCGGCGTTTGCTTTCGATAAAAAAATATGTGACTTTGCTCCCACAAAAACTCCGACAGCAATCCAAATTGGAATGACTAATGCATAAATTAAAAATCGTTTGGGTCCCAAGCCAGATTTAAGAACTTCCTTTTCGTTGGTTGGATAATCAATTGCATCGAAGGGACAAGAGTTGGCACACAATTTACATTGAATACATTTTGAAGGCGTAATTGTTAAATGCCATTTTGAAAAGTGTGACATCCAACTCAGCAATACTCCATACGGACAAAGGAAGCGGCAGTATGGACGGGCAACGAACATTCCCATCAATAAAAATGCTATTCCCAAAACTGCCATGTGAAATTTGGCATCCATTCTGAAAATTCCCACAAAGGGGTCGTAACGACAAATGATAAAATCGGTTCCGGTGGCGGCAAAAAGAACTGCCAAAGCCAGATAAATATATGGAATGAGCCCCAAAGTTCTATTCAGCCACTTAGGTAAACTTATGGGTTTTACAACTACTAAATCTTGAATTGCCCCTAACGGGCAGGCACCTGCACAAAATGTTCTTCCGAAAAACAGTGCAAAAAGTAAGGGTAAAAGAAAAAACAAAAGCGTAGTTGCGGAAACTGCATACGTCGAATCGAAAAAGCTTAATACAACATTTTGAATGGAACCGATACTACAAATACATCCGTTTCGATAAAACCCAAAATAGGCTAAAGTAAATACTGAAAGCCATAATATTCCTTGGCGAGAACGACTTTTTAAAGCGAAATAAGTAGCCAAGGAAAGTACCAAGAGTAACATTAAAACATCGACATACTCAAGTGCTTGTGCACGTGGTTCAGGAGTAATTGTTGACGGTTGTTCGTAACCTGAGTCGAATTCAGGTTTGGGAAAACGTTGTGTTTGCGAGAATAAATAAAAAGTGGAAAGTAAAAAGTAGAAAGTAATGAATATGTATTTAAGTTTCTTCATAATATTTATAAGCTTGCACTTTTAAACTTCCGGGTTATTAGTAAAACTTCCTTTAACGTTGTAAGCTTCGCTTGCTTTTACGCGCGAAATAGCGTCTGATGGACAAACTTTGGCAATGGAACATTCATTGCAATCGAGGCAAATATCGTGTACAATTTGCAGGTGCATCGAACCATTTCCAAAAGAAGTACAACCAGCCACACATTTCCCACAACCCATACAAAGGTCTTCATCGATATGATATTCAAAGTAAGGTTCTTCGATAAAACGTCGTTCAATAGCAGCGGTTGGACAAAGTTGATTTTCGGCAGCCGTTGTAAGCTCGTTTGCATCGGGTTTAAAATAGCCGCCGCACAAATCGCAGTAACCACATAAATCGAATGCATGAACACATTTTACTGCTGAAGGTGTCATCACACAATCGGTTGCACAACGTCCACATTGTGTGCATTTAAACGGGTCAATTTGCCAAACGTAGTCGCTTGCCGTAACTTTTTTGAGTGCCGCAACGCTTACAGTTCCCAAAGAAAGTAATAGCGACGCGCGAATACCGCTTTGTATAAAATTTCGTCTGCTTTGCGATTTGCTTTTTTTCTCCATTTCTAATCTTCTTCCTTTATGTGGAGCATAAATAGTCAGCGTTTCAATTAACCGACTTGGATGCTCCTTTTATTCGCTTCGCTCATAAATCCCCGGGTTAAAACCCAGGGCTATTCATTTTAAACTCCTACGGAGTTTTTGTTTTGTTTTCAGCTCTTTTTATTTTTACATTCGGGTTCTTGCAATTCGAAAATTTACCACAGGTATTACATGTTGGCGAAACCGAACAGCTTGCAGTTACTTTTTTATTGACCACAAGATATCCCACAGAACTTGTTATTCCTCCAAGGATTAAAAGTCTGCCGGTTGTTTTAAAAAATTCTTTTCGATTCATTTCAACAATTGTTTTGTTATACGGCGCATGTTACCTCTCTTTTCAATCTAGCTGTACAGGATGCGTCTTTATTTTTACTTATTCCTTTGTCCCCCGGTTAAAACCGGGGGCTACAAATATGTCATTCACAAGGAGTTTTCTTTGTGATACTTTGCGTATCCTTTGTGCAACCTTGTGGCTAATTTTCATTTTTACTACAGAGAAGGCACCGAGAACTCAAAGTTTATTTCAATTCAAAAACTCTCAATACTTTTTTATCAAAATCGAGGGCATAAATATTACCTGATTTGTCGGCTGCAATATCGGGCGCCTGACCTTCAATTTTATCAACAAATTTATTGGGTGCTGCTACAACACCTGAAAACTCACCCGAAGGTTTATATATTTTAATTCTCACCAACCCTTTTTCGCTGGTTACAAAACTGCCATCGGGCAAAAAAGTGAAATGTGCAGGATTGCAACAACCGCTAAACCCTTCAATTCTTACGCTGGTACTTTTCCAATAAGTACGTAAACTACCATCGATATTAAAATTCTCCAAGGAATGCATCCCTGGATTTACCAACCATAATTGGCCATTTTCATTTATATCAATATCGAAGTACGGACTGGGAATGATAAAACCCACAGAACCTTCCTCGTCAGTTTTTCCGTCAAACTCGTTTAGTTTTTCGCCATCCAATGTAAAACGAACAATTTTTCGTGTTCCGGCATCGGCAACAAATATATTTTCATTTTGAATTACTATTGCCGTTATATATGAATTATCATCCGGAAAATTAATTTCTTGCAGCAATTCTCCTACTTCATTAAAAACCTGAATCTGCTTTTCAAAAGCAACATAAATTTTATAATTAGCAACTTCAACCGTGTGCGGTTTTTTATTCAACTCAATTTCAGTTAAAAATTTTCCTGCAAAATCGATTATTTTCAACTTTTTGTCACCGACCAAATAAACCTTTTCATTTTCGATTGTTATCCCTGCAGGCTCTTCAAAACCAATTTTAAAGTTCTTGGTTTCTTTATAATGGATAAGACTCTCATCTACATTTTTAAATTCATCGAGATTGTAATCGAACGGATTTGGCGCCATATTATCGGGGCGTTTAGATATAAAATCACCCACAATTACACCCACAATTACAACTGCAAGTACGATTAGAAATATGATAATTCCTTTGTTTTTCATCACTTAGATATTAGTAGTGAGTATTTAGTAGTGAGATAAAAATTCACAACTAAAATTATTCTATTTATTTCAACTTTGACCATTTTGTAATTTATCAATTCTTTACACATTTAAATCGATACAAACCATTGTTTTTGAATCGCGCAATAACAGGTAACCGTCTGCAATGGCAAAGGGTGCCCATGCATCGTGACCATTTTCAAATATTTTTATTTGCTCCAGTTGAATGTATTTTTCTGTACTTGGACGGGCAATTGTTAACGTTCCATCGTCGTTCAAAATAAAGAATTTATTGTCGGCAATAAAGTAAGGTCCCAAACCAAAACGAGCCTCTTTCCCACTCGACCAAACGACTTGTTTTGTATCGGCAGGGTCAACACAAACCATTTGTGTACGAATTGTTCCGCCATCTTTTGGCATAATTCCAAAAAGGTGACCATTCCAATAAACCGGAGTTTGCTGTTCACACGCCAAGCCATCTTTTGGTTTGTATTCATCCAAAGTTTCAATTGAAAAAATACCATTATTTTCTGAGAGTTGCAACATCATACTTCCAGCACCGTAGCCGGCGGTCACAAATATTTTACCATCGGGCATACAAACCGGAGCAGGTGCAACAACGGAGTGATTCCAGTCTGAAGTTTCCCATAGAATATCGCCAACATTATCACCGTCAGCAGCAATTCCAACCAAACCACCAATGGCACTGTAAACGTACATTTCCCGACCTCCAAATGTAAAGGGAATAATTGATGAATGCGACATTCCCCAGCCTTTCGGATTTGGCGATTCCCATAGTTTCTCACCAGTTTCCAAATCAACACCTATTAAAAGAGCACTTCCTCCGGTAGCAAGAATTGCAGCATTATTATCTACTAGCGGACATTGTCCAGTGTACCAAAAAGGTATTTCGTTCTGATACTCTTTTACAATGTCGAGCCCCCAACGATAATCTCCTGTTTCTCTGTCAACACACATTACATGGCATTTTGGACCGATTGTTATAATAAAATCATCGGTAACTGCAGGGATTGTTCGAGACATTCCATGGTTACGTTTTACTGCAACATCGTAACCGCGGCTCCATTGCTCTACTCCATCAACCAACGAAAAACAACGTAATTTATCTGCACGTTCCTCTTCGTTATAATCTATAATATAAGCCAACCCTTTATAAATTGCAGCTCCCGAATGACCTTCGCCAAGTTCCAGCGACCACAAAATTTTCGGTCCTGTTTCAGGAAATTTCTCAATGAGTTTAACCGGTGATTTAGAAATGTTATCAAAATCTTGTCCCCGGAATCTTGTCCAGGTTTCGTTTAGCACTTTATATTCGGAAGAAAAAAGCTCGAAGTGTTCACCAATAGTTACATCCTGAACAAAAGCGCTTCCGGCTCCACGATTGTCAGCACCTTCTAAATTTACCGTAAATTCTTTTGTCGGGTCAGCCTTCAACCACCAAAAGAGGAAAACAAATCCAATTATGCCAATTACTATTAGAGTGATATTTATGGTTCGTTTATTCATTAGTAAATAATAATAAGTATTTAGTAGTGAGTAATAAGATTAAAAAAAAATCATTGGTTGAAATGTCATTCAATTCTTATATCTCAATACTCACATCTCAAAATCTAACTATCTTTCTTAATATTATATATCATTAAAACATCGCCGTGGCGAATAAATAATTTTCCATCATAAATGGATGGATGAGCCCAATGTGGACCTCTACCAACATCAATTTTAAAAGTACTTATAATTTCCAAACTATCAATCGAAGGTTCTACCAATGCAATATTTCCTCTTTTTTCTTCGTATAAATATAGTAAATCGTCAGCAGAAATAATTGAACCTTTATTTTCCCATTGTGTTTCCCAGTTTGTTCTTCCCGTTTCCCAATTTACACTTGTCCACTTTCCTTTCGAATTATTTTGCCAATTTGATCCATACAAATTTCCATCAACCAAAACCACTCCTCCAATGTGTGTATCTATCGTGTCATTCATCCAAACTACTTCTGCCGACTTACCATCATTGGAAAGTAAAAATTTTATTCCGGGATGGTTATAACCGCTGGTTGCGAATAATTCGTTTTTATAATAAATGGGTGGGTTCGTTTGTGCCCCAACTCCCGATTTATTTAAATGATATTGAATTAAATTATAACTCCACATAATTTCACCTGTGCCGGGTTGTATAGAAATTATATTTTCCGAGGTTTGAGCAATGATGAAATCCTTCCTGTTGTGATGAATCAGAATCGGCGAAGCATAGGATTTTCCCCCTCCCAAACTTTTCGTTTTCCAAAGTAACGAACCATTGTTTTTATCTAAAGCAATCAATGTATTCTGTTTTCCACCGGTTGTGTAAAGTACCGAGTTTCCAACAATTAATGGTGATTCTGCATCGCCGTGTTTAAATATTTCGCCATCGAAATCTTTGCTTGCATTCACTTGCCAGATTATCTTTCCCGATTTGGAATCGATGCAATTCAATTGCCCGGTTCCACTTACAACAAACAATTTCTCTTTTTCGAAAGTAGGTGTGCTTCTGCTATCTATGTAAGTATTTGTCCAGGAACGTCCATAAGGAGTTTCCCAAAGCATTTCACCTTTTAAATTGTATGCTGAAAGAATATCGACGGTGTCTTCTTTTATTCCGGAAATAAAAATCTCACCATCAGCAAAAACAGGCTGCGAAAAACCTTTTCCAACTCCTTCGATTTTCAGGAACAATTCAGGACCGTTTTCCGGCCATTGTTTTAACAAGCTGGTTTCGTTGTAAATACCAGAACGATTTTCACCTCGGAATTCAACAATGTTTTGGGAGAAAAGGGTTGTTGAAATCAGAATAAAAAATATAGTTATAATTTTTTTCATACCTTATCTAGCGTTGTTAGGTGAAGACACAATAAATTGCATTGTTACGCAGAGACGCAATGCATTGCGTCTTTACAATCAAAAAGATTATTCAGCAATATCATAAATCATTAATACATCGCCGTGCCGTAAAAATAATTTTCCATCGGCAATAAAAGGGTGTGCCCAATGTGTTCCTGCTCCTTGTGTAATTTTGAATTGACTAATCACATCAAATCCGTCAGGATCTGGTTTTACCAATCCTACATTTCCTTTTTCGTTGTAACAATATAACATTCCATCAGCCATAACCATCGAACCTTTTGTATCCCACTCATCCACATAAACAATTTCACCACTGTCCCATTTCATACAAACCCACTTTCCACGTTTGTTGTTTTGCCAGTTGGAACCGTACAAATATCCATCGGAATAAATTACGCCATGATGATGATTATCGAAAGTTTGATCAACGAATTTTTCGCTTACCGAAGTTCCCGTTGAATCCATCTTTAACATAACAGCCTTATAATCGTAGCCCATTGTTAAAAATATTTCATCTTCATGAAAAACGGGAGTGTTGGTCCAGATTAACCCTGGTTGATCCCACTTTTTGGGATCTAAATATTTATAACTCCATACAATCTTCCCGTTTTCAGGATTAAGTGCTAAAAGATGCGAGCCAATTACAGCCAAAACATAACGAAACTCTTTATATTCATAAATTGTTGCCGATGCATAAGCACGCTGCCCTCCAAGCGATTCGCTTTCCCAAACAAGTTCGCCAGTCATTTTATTGAAAGCAACAATACTCGTTTTATTTCCACCGGGTGAGCAGATTACAATATCATCTATTAGTAAAGGAGTTTCCGAATTTCCCCACGAATGATATTCCGTTTCATAATCTTTATCCACTTCAACTGCCCAATTTTCTATTCCGGTTACACGATTTAAACAAACCAATCTTCCCATTCCACTTTGAACATAAATCCTATCGCCATCAACAACCGGAGTGCTTCTTGTATCAGGAAAAGATTTATACCAAGAACGACCGTATGCAACCTGCCAATTAATATTCCCTTCCATATCTATAGAAGTTAAATAATCCAGCGTGTCGATCATTCCGGTCGTATATATGGTTCCATCCACCCAAATTGGTGACGACCATCCTTTTCCAATTTTTTCTACTTCAAGAATTAATTCAGGGCCAGAATCGGGCCACGATTTCAATAATCCGGTTTCTGTGAATTGACCATCGCGATTTGGACCGCGCCATTGAGTAACTTGCGCATTCACCGACAGTACAAAAACGATAAAAATAAATCCCAATAACAATCTCTTCATTATTACAAATTTTAGTTGGTTAAAAAAGGTTATAAACGGCTCAGAAATAAAAGGTTGTTATTCTATTATTTAATTTTATATGCAATTAATACATTACCATGACGAACAAATAAACGGCCATCGTTAATAACCGGATGTGACCAGTGTTGAGCAGATCCCAGTTCAACTTTTGTTTGGCTTACAACTTTAAAACTTTCGGGTGTTGCTTCAACTATTGCCAATTCACCCCGGTCGCTGTAACAGTATAACATTCCATCGGCATAAATGGTAACTCCTTTCCCAATATCTTTAGAAGTGTATTTTTCTTCTCCGGTTTTCCAGTCAATGCAACGCCATTCTCGTGCTTTATCTCCCGAGCCATACAAATATCCATCAACCACAACCATTCCTCCAATGCGGCTGTCTAATTCTTGTTTAAACCATGCTTTTTCAAAACTCTTTCCGTCGTCGCTTAAGTTAAGTTTAACACCACCTTGACCGTAACCACTGAAACAAAACAAATCGCCCTCATAAAAAATTGGAGTATTTGCATGAACCTGATACT
>CAYZBC010000229.1:0-8449 GCA_964476535.1 uncultured Maribellus sp. | reverse complement strand
TTGTTATCGCGCTGCCGAGGGAAAAGAGTTTTTGGAAATGGCACGAAAAGTTGGTGCACCGGTATCATCGTACAGCTCAATAGCACACAGCGATTCTACTTTCGACATAAAAAAACAGGTTGAAGCTATGGGTGAGATTAGTCAAGTAATACGATATGGGCCGGTTGAATTGGATTCAAAATATGGAGGTGTATTTTTTTACGGAGTACACATTCTACAACCTTTACTATTTATGTTTGGCGAAGACATTGAACGTGTAAAAATAACACGGAACGGTAATCATGGAAATGCCAGTTTGCAATTTTCTTCGGGTTTGTTTGCCACATTAATTTTTAAAAGCCTTGCTTACGGTTGGGAGACATTTGTTGAAACCAAGGAGGGATTGGTTGAATTGAAATCGCAGGTAGAAGAAACAAATCCGGCAAAAAACTATGTTGACATGGTTGAAATGTTCCGAACTGGAGTTGAACCTCGTTCTCATCAAAGTATATTGAATTGTGTTTCGGTACTGGAAGCATTGGAGAAATCTGCTGAATCAGAAAAATGGGTGGATGTTTTGTTTGAAAAATTAGATTAATTTTAGTTTCATTTTTTATTTGAAAATATTATGAATAAAAAGTTTTTATCCAAAGTAGTTTTAGGAATATTTATGTTGTTAACAGTTTTATTTATGAGTGAAACAAACGGACAGCAAACGGTTGAAGGGATACATTTTGCTACTGGGAATCCGGTGCAGGTAAAAATAAAGGATGGAAAAATTCTGGAAGTAAAAAATATTAAAAAGCTTTCCGATAAAAATTGTAAACTCATAATCGCACCCGGATTTTTTGACAATCAAATAAATGGATTTGCCGGAGTTTCATTTTCATTCGGAGGTGGAGAATTAACAGTGGAGGGTGTTCATAAAGCTACTCGGGCATTGTGGGAAAGGGGCGTTACTACGTATTTACCTACTCTGACAACAAACAGTAAAGAAATACTTATTAAGAACTTTTCGGTTTTGTCCAAAGCCAGAGACGATGAAAGTTTGTTGGGATCAATTCCGGGATACCATTTGGAAGGCCCTTATATTTCACCAATCGATGGATATCGCGGAGCACATTCAAAAAGGTTTGTTAGAGAACCCGATTGGAACGAGTTTATGGAATTTTATGAAGCAGCCGGAAAAGATATTTTAACTGTTACAGTGGCTCCGGAAATTGAAGGTGCAATGGATTTTATTAAAAAATGCACCGATTTGGGGATTGTAATTTCACTGGGGCATCATAACGGAACGGCACAACAAATATCTGAAGCAGTTCAGAATGGTGCAAAAACCTGCACGCATTTAGGAAATGGTTGTGCCAATTCTATAAACAGGCACGACAATCCGCTTTGGCCGCAGTTGTCGAACGACGGATTAATGATTAGTATTATTTGCGATGGTTTTCATTTGAGGCCGGAAGAAATCAGGGTATTTTCGAAAGCCAAAGGTTATGATAAAACAATTATTACATCTGATGTAACAAGTTATGCAGGATTAAAACCCGGTATTTATAAAAACATTGATGGCGATGATATTGAGTTAACTGTTGATGGAAAAATACAATATCCGGCGCAGCAGGTTTTAGCGGGGTCAGCATCGTCGATTGATAAAGGAGTTGGCCATGCAATGAAGGTAACCGGTTGCTCGCTTGCCGATGCGATTGGAATGGCAAGTACAAATCCGGCGAAATTGTACGGTTTAAACGACCGCGGAACTTTAGAATTAGGAAAAAGGGCAGATTTGATATTATTTACTTTGGACAATTATGTGGTGAATATTCAAAAGACATTTGTTAAAGGGGAATTGGTTTACGATGCATTAAATTAAAAAGACTGAAAAATATAAAATTGGACACTAGATAATTCGAAATTTATTAGAACATCTTTCTGTTTGTAAAGGAAAGTGACGAAGTCGAAAGGATAGAAATTATAAAAACAGAATGATTCAATTTATTTCTTCATCCTAATTTTGATATGACCCAATGTAATTTTTGGATTGATAAAATAGATGGATTTTTAATTAGTGTTCCTTTCAAAGTCACGATACTCACATCTAAATATCTAATCTTCTAATTTACTTTTTAACTTTACTTTAAATTCACCAGGTAAAAATTTATTCAACAGGGTTTCATCATAAAATTCACCTATTTTTGATTCAATTTAATAATTGAAATAATAAATTATATCAATATGAATATTAGTGCTTTACAAATAGAACGGGCGAAATATCAGCCTAAAGTTCCAAGGTCTTTGGTTAGTGCGGTTAAACTTGTTGTAGGTGAAAAAACTGAATCGGTTGCTAATCAGGCTGAAGTAAAAGAACTTTTTCCGAATACTTACGGAATGCCCCTTATCAAATTTGAAGAAGGTGAAGTAAGAAAAGATAGACCAGCCATAAATGTTGCAGTAATCTTGTCGGGTGGACAAGCTCCCGGTGGGCACAATGTTATTTCAGGAATTTATGATGGTATAAAAAAAATACATCCCGATAGTAGATTGTATGGTTTTTTGGGTGGACCGGAAGGTTTAATAGAGCACAAATACATTGAATTAACCGGCGAATTTATTGACAAATACCGTAATACCGGTGGTTTTGATATTATTGGATCGGGTCGTACAAAATTAGAAGAGGAGTGGCAATTTAATAAAGGCCTTGAAATTGCAAAAGATTTGGATTTGACCGCACTGGTTGTAATTGGAGGTGACGATTCGAATACAAATGCTTGTGTTTTGGCCGAATATTATGCAGCTAAAAATGCAGGTGTTCAAGTTATTGGTTGTCCCAAAACGATTGATGGCGATTTAAAAAACGAAATGATTGAAGCATCGTTTGGTTTCGACACAGCCACCAAAGTATATTCCGAATTGATTGGAAATATTCAGCGTGATGCAAATTCTGCAAAAAAATACTGGCATTTTATAAAATTAATGGGGCGTTCGGCTTCACACATTGCTTTGGAGTGTGCCCTGAAAAATCAACCAAATATTACTTTAATTTCGGAAGAAGTAGCCGAAAAAAAACAAACACTGGCTGAAATTGTGGATTATATGGCAGGAATTGTAGCCAAACGCTCCGAGAATGGTGATAACTTTGGAGTTGCGTTGATTCCTGAAGGAGTGATCGAATTTATTCCTGAAATGAAAATACTAATTGCAGAATTAAGCGATTTGTTAGCTGAAGATTCCTTAACTGAAAAGGAGTTTAAACATTTGCGCAAAAGCCATAGAATAACCTGGGTAGCCGAACACATTTCTTCGGAGTCGGCAAAAGTGTTTTTATCGTTGCCGAGTGGAATTGCTACTCAATTAACGCTTGATCGCGACCCGCATGGTAATGTTCAGGTATCGTTAATTGAAACGGAGAAATTACTTGGAGAGATGGTGAAAAATAAGCTTGAAGAGATGAAAAAAAGTGATAAATATATTGGTAAGTTTGGAACTCAATATCACTTTTTTGGTTATGAAGGACGCTGCGCGGCACCTTCAAATTTCGATGCCGATTATTGTTATTCTTTGGGTTATACTGCTTCGGTTTTGGTGTCGGATGGAAAAACGGGCTACATGGCTTCTGTTCGAAATCTCACATCGCCAGCCGACGAATGGATTGCTGGAGGAGTTCCAATTACGATGATGATGAACATGGAAAAAAGGCACGGGCATTTAAAGCCGGTAATCCAAAAAGCATTGGTTGAATTGGACGGTGCACCGTTTAAGTATTTTGCATCGAAACGTGGGGAATGGGCTTTCACAACCAAATTTGTTTACCCGGGTCCTATTCAATATTTTGGCCCAACAGAAGTTTGTGATTTGACAACTGAAACATTGAAATTGGAAAAACAATAAAATCTAATTTTATACATTAAAAAACCTTCTGCTAAAACAGAAGGTTTTTTAATGACCTGTTATTATCAGAATACGAACAGGATTTAAATTTCCATTATATTTTTTTAAGTAACCAAGCCATGTTCTCTGCTAATGTTTTTATGGTTTGTATTCCCTCTTCATCATTTAAAACATCACCAGGATTTCGACCGATGGCAAAATTCCAGTAGCTTGAACCCGGCACAATCATTTGGTTGATAAGGAAAAAATTATTCAGCGTTTCAAAAGCGTGCAACGCTCCACCCCGACGAACAGCAATTACACTGGCTCCCACTTTTCTTTTTAATAGATGACCATTTGCACGGGTAACATATCCTGCAACATCAATTAACGCTTTTACTTCGGTAGTTACATCTGCAAAATAAACAGGAGAGCCAATAATAATTCCATCGGCTTCTATCATCTTTTCAATACAGTAATTCAAGTGGTCGTTTTTTATGTGGCATTTCCCATTCTGAATTTCCTTGCATAAGCCGCAAGCCGTGCAGCCATGTACCAGTTTGTTTCCTAGTTGGATTAGCTCAGTTTCAATTCCTTCGTTTTGAAGTATTTTAAAAACTTCTTCGATTAAAATAGATGTATTTCCTTTTCTGCGTGGACTGCCGTTAAATGCTACTACTTTCATTTGAGAAAATTTTGAATGAATTAATGCGTAAATGCATGAATGAGTTTTATATGTATTTCAATTTAAAAATATGAATATTAATTATCTTTTATCAGAATAAAAAATTAGAATGTTTTATCTAGTGATTCATTTTCGTATTCATTCCTTTTCTATTGTCCGAAAACAAACGAAATAATATTCGCTCCCATTTTTAATGCTTTTTCGCGTAGTTCTGCCGAGTCGTTGTGAACTTCCGGGTCTTCCCAACCATCTCCTAAATCTGTTTCGTATGTATATAAACAAACCATCCTTTCTTCAATATAAAGACCAAATGCCTGAGCGGGTTTACCGTCGTGTTCATGAATTTTAGGCAATCCATTGTTAAAATCGTTTTTCTGATGAAAAATGGGGTGGGTAGGAGGGAGTTCAATTAAATCTTTATTAGGAAAAACTTTTTTAATTTCGCGTCTGAAATATTCATCCAATCCGTAATTATCGTCAACATGCAAAAAGCCACCGGCTTCCAGGTAAATGCGTAAATTCATCGATTCACTTTCCGATAAAATAATATTTCCATGCCCGGTGAGTTCTACATATGGAAAGTTAAATATTTCGGAGCTACCAATCTCAACGGTCGATGGTTCGGGGTAAATATTGGTTTTTATGTTTTGATTGCAATATTTAATAAGGTTGGGCAATGCCGTTGGATCCGAATACCAGTCTCCACCGCCATTGTATTTTATTAGCGCAATTTTAACGCCCTGGTTTTGGGCTGCAATAGTATTCCCCAAAAGTATCGTAAAAAGAATAAGCAGAATCCTCATGTTTTAAAATTTTTCGAAAAATACAATTCATTATTGGAATAGAATATTATTCGTTCACTAAATTTACAATGTGGCAGGCAACTATTCCCGCCGTTTCTGTACGAAGCCGTGCCATGCCCAACGAAATTTCTTTAAATCCATTTATTTTTGCGAGTTCAACTTCTTCAGGGCCAAAATCTCCTTCAGGTCCAATTAGAATTAAAGTGTCTTCATCTTTCTGGACACAATTTTTTAAATGCAATTTATCCCCGTTGTTGCAATGTGCAATGTATTTGTTTTGGTATTCCGAATCGGAGATAAATTCGTTAAAATTAGTGATAGAATTTAATTTAGGAAGGTATGCTTTTAATGATTGTTTCATTGCAGCAACCAGAATCTTTTCCAATCGTTCAGGTTTAATCACTTTTCTTTCAGAGTGTTCAGATAAAAGTGGTGTGATTTCATTGATGCCAATTTCTGTGCATTTTTCGAGGAACCATTCAAAACGATCGATGTTTTTTGTTGGTGCAATTGCTATGTGCAGTTTAAAATTTCTTTTTTCAAAATCTTGAATAGATCTGGTAATTACAAGCTTACATTTTTTTGGATGTGCATCCGATATTTCAGCCTCATAAAAACCTCCTTTGCCATCTATTAATTGAACTTGGCTACCTTCTGACAATCGCAAAACCCGAACTGCGTGTTTCGATTCGGTTTCATTCAGAATTACTTGGTTGCCTAAAATATTTGGAATATAAAATAGTTGCACGCTGTAGTTTAATGTAATGTAGTTATAAGCCCGAAGATATAACTTTTCGTTAGTTTAAATCAAGAAAAAAAATAGTGTGTATTAACTCTGAATTATGCATAAACTATTTAAACATCTTGGGAACAAAATGAAAAGCCATCTGCCCAGTGCGAGCTTTCACATTTTTCCACGAATCAACATTAAACTCAATTCCAACGGTAGAACAGGTTGGCATATCATTTTCAAAATGTTCCAATAAATTATTTACGAAATAATAAAAGCCGGGATTGTGCCCAAAAAAGAAGACTGTTTCGAAGTGATTTGGTAATTCATGAATCATTTCCAAAAAATCTGAAGTTGTCATTCCATCGTAAATATCCTGAACCTCAGATATATCGTTTTTATCGAAATGAAGCGATTCTGCAAAAATTCGGGCAGTTTTTATGGCTCGTTTTGCCGGGCTCGAAATCATGGCATCCGGATGTATGTCTTTTTTATTTAGCAGGTTGCCAATAAGTTCCGCATCATTTTTCCCTCGATCTCGCAGATCCCTGGTAAAATCATCTTCGTAACCATAGGGAACTGCTTTCCCGTGTCTCACAATTACTACTTGTTTCATTTTATTGAATTTTTTTACACTGGTTCGTACACGTCAATTTCAACTTTAGCCAGTTTAAGAAGTTTCGGAACTGTACTTGTAAAATGTGTCGTGTTATTGTGAAGAGCAACTGCCTTCGAATCTTGCCATTTTTCTATTAAACAATATGTTCGTGGTTTCTCCGTGTCTTTGTGAAGGATATATTCAATGCATCCTTTTTCAGCTTGTGAAGCTTTTATCAAACCCCCGATTTCTGCTAAAAAATTTAATTCATCTCCTTCGTCAACTATAAATTTTGCAATTATGGAAATCATATATTTTAATTTTTATTGATTTGTTCTTGAGTAAAAACAAAATTAGTTTAATTTGTATTTCCACAGCAAATTATTCTGTTGTTTTTATGAAACGAATTGGACTTTTATCAGATACTCATGGATTTATTAATCCCCGTATATTTTCATTCTTCGAGAATGTAGATGAAATTTGGCACGCCGGAGATTTTGGAAATATTGAAACTGTGGATATACTTGCAGAATTTAAACCATTAACAGGAGTGTATGGAAATATAGATGGACAAGATGTGCGATCAGCCCACCCTTTGCATCAACGTTTTAAATGTGAGGAGGTTGATGTTTGGATTACTCACATTGGTGGATATCCCGGCAAGTACGAACGGTATGTAAAACCGGATATTTATACAAAATCACCCGACCTGTTTATTAGCGGTCATTCTCATATTCTAAAAGTGATTTACGATAAAAAGCTCGATTTTCTGCATATGAATCCGGGAGCTGCCGGAAATAGTGGCTTTCATAAAGTTTGTACAGCCTTGCGTTTTACAATCGATGGAAAAAACATCCGTGATTTGGAAATATGGGAGATGAAAAGAAATGAGGTAATTTTATAATAATCGTTTTATGCAAATTAGAATTCATCATTTTTTTGATATTATTCGCGATTTTGGGAGTGAAAAGAAATTTGATCCTCATCCATATCTACATTCATACCACAATATTGCTCGAGAAATCTGGGAAAACTCAGATTTGGAGTTTGAGATTGTGATTAAATCAGATGCAGTTTGCACAGGATGTACACAACTCAGAAATACATTTTGTGTTGATTCTATTTCACATCGAAAGGATTTTACTCAAAAGGAAACTTTTAACAATTATCTGGACAACCGAATTATTGCAATTTGTCAAATTCATACTTCACGTAAGTATTCGCCTAAAACATTGTGTGAAATTGCTGCTAAATACATCGAAAATATTGAATTTATATATCATGGTAACGACAAGGAACACACACAATTGAGAAAGAAAAATGTAATTCTGGGATTGAAATATTATTCTGAGAAACATGGAATTAAAATTAGTTTAGATCATTAAAAGTCAAACATCTCTTCCCAAAGTCGTTCGAATTCGTCGTTATATTGCTTTACGATTTCGAATTTTGACGTAGCCAACAGGTTTTCCTGATTGTGTTTTGTGGCTGTGTATGTCCAGTTGAAACTTCCGGTAATGGCAATCTGGTTATCAATTATTCCAAATTTATTGTGCATGTGATAATGCGTATGATCAGTTTTTATGTCAATACCAGCACGTTCCATATCAATAATTTCAGAGTCTCTGTCTTTCGTTTTTTCATCGTCGGTAATAATCCGAACTTTTAGTCCGTGTCGCTTGCAATCGACAATCTGATTTGTTAGTTGGTGGTCGGTAATGGTAAAAACGCATAAATCAAAGGTTGTATGTGCGTCGCAAAGTAAGTTTGCGATGGTCTTTTTTATT
>CAYZBC010000228.1:0-8483 GCA_964476535.1 uncultured Maribellus sp. | reverse complement strand
CGGCAAAATACGCTTCAAGATAACGGTGAGAATCCCAATCCATAACAGCAACCGTATTCCCCGGTTTTACTCCAATAGAGGATAAAACATTAGCAAGCCGATGTACCCGTTTTTTCCAGGTTCGGTATGATATAGTTAACTGATCGCGATATACGATCTCCTGGTCTGGGTTATTTGCTAAAGGAGCTAAAAAGAGTTGTTTAATTAATAGTGGATATTCATACGCCGAAGCTGTCTTTTCTATCAGATTGTTCATGTTTTAGATTTAAAATTAATTTACAGGTTATCTTTAATGTTGTTAAATTTACGCACTCTTTTTTTGCAGGATAATATGTCCGTAGTTTCTGTCTTTCAAAAGAAATAATAAAAAACTAAAGTGCAAAATTCGCAGGTAAATATTAACCGCATTAAAAGTATAATGATTTTAATTCAATATTTAAATAAATGCATATTAAGGTGAGAAAAAACAAAGGATTAGAATATTTACATCGAACGCAGGTTCAATTGCAGAAATTAAAATAAAGATTTTAACTTTAGGGAAACTTTCAATTTCATCATAATGAAAAGAAGAAGATTTCTGAATCGTTCACTTCTATTATTTCCCACAATTGCTTTTCCGGGGATTGTGTTCTCTAATTCAAGTCAGAATTTACCCAACGTGTTAATTCTTGGCGATTCAATTTCAATTGGGTATACACCTTTTGTCAAGGAATTACTAAAATCCAAAGCCAATGTTTTTCGTCCGATGCTTGACAACGAAAAGGCAGAAAATTGCAGCGGAACAACAAAGGGAGTAAAAAGTATCGATCGATGGATTGGAGATACAAAGTGGGATGTAATTCATTTCAATTTTGGGTTGCACGATATTAAACATGTTCATCCGGTAACAGGCGTAAACAGTAATAATCCTGAGCATCCGCACCAGGCAAATTTAAAACAGTATAAAAAGAACCTTAAAAAGATAGTTGAAAAACTAAAAGCCACCGATACCAAACTCATTTTTGCCACTACAACTACTTATCCCGGAAATGTTGGCGGACCGCTCCGCAAACCCGGGATGCCTGAAAAATACAACAAAGCAGCAATAAAAATTATGAACTTAAATGAGATTACCATAAACCATCTGTATTCATTTATGATTCCCAGAATTGCTGAACTTCAACTTCCAAACAACGTACATTTTACGCCCGAAGGATACAAAGCGCTGGCAGAAAAAGTAAGCGATAGAATTAATGAAGCACTTGATAATTAGGTAAATTTTTTAATCCAAAATCGTTTAAAATGAGAATCATTATTTTAGTTTTTCTTTCGGTTTTAACGGTATTTTCTTCAGCACAAAATTACTCAACCAACCAACAATTACTAAAAGAATTTCAGGATATGAAATTCGGAATGTTTGTGCATTGGGGACCGGTTAGTTTGAAGGGAACAGAAATTGGTTGGTCGCGCGGAAGGGAAGTTCCAAATGAAGAATACGACAATCTTTTCAAGAAATTCAATCCAACACAATTTAATGCTGATGAATGGATAAAAACGTTGAAAGACGCTGGCATGAAATATTTTGTGATTACCACCCGGCATCACGACGGTTTTAGCATTTGGCCGACCAAATATTCCGAATATAATATTTCTCAAACTCCTTTTAAACGTGATGTTTTGATGGAGATGAAAAAAGCCTGCGACAAATACGGAATCATGTTTGGCACCTATTATTCAATTTGTGACTGGAAACATCCTGATTATCCACTGGGTAGTCCGGGTGGTAGCACAAAAAAAGAAACTGGTAACATGAAAAAATTTGTTCCATTCATAAAAGGTCAAACTAAAGAGTTAATTGAAAAATACGACACAAAAATATTGTGGTTCGATGGTGAATGGGAAGAACCATGGACACACGAAATGGGATTGGGTTTTTATGACTACTTAAAAGGATTAAATGAAAACATTCTCATTAATAACCGGGTTGACAAAGGACGTAAAGGGATGGAAGGTATTACCATTTCAAATGAATTTGCCGGTGATTTTGCAACACCGGAACAAAGAGTTGGCACATATAATATTGACGCTCCCTGGGAATCGTGTATAACCATTTGCAAGCAGTGGGCCTGGAAACCCAACGACGAAATGAAAAGCCTCGAAGAGTGTTTGTTCACCTTAGTTAAAACTGTTGGTGGTGGTGGCAACCTGCTTTTTAATGTTGGTCCAATGCCCGATGGCAGAATTGAACCGCGGCAAGTTGAACGCTTAAAAGAGATGGGCAACTGGCTGAAAAATAATGGAGAAGCAATTTACGGCACAAAAGGTGGTCCTTATAAACCAAACGACTGGCTGGCTTCCACACGAAAAGGCAATACCATTTATTTGCACCTTCTCAATTACAAAAAAAATAAAGTTCAAATTCCATTTCCCGACAATGTAAAAATTGAAAGTTGTAAAATTCTAAAAGGCAAAAAATTGGAGTTTAAAAAATATGAAGAAATGATCCAAATTGAACTTCCTAAAAAACAAAAAGAATTGATAACTGTAATTGAAATTAGAATGGATACAAATGCAGAATATCTACAAACAATTCATTTAAATTAAATCGAATGTTTTCAATAAAAAATAAAAATATTATTGTTACCGGGGCCAGTGGAGTAATTGGTTCTGCAATTGCTGTTGCTTTGGCAAAAAATGGTGCAAGATTAGCTGTTTTAGGAAGAAATACTAATAAACTTCAAAATACCTTCAACAAAATTAATGAATTCGGAACCGGGCATCTTCAATTCTCGTGCGATGTTTTGAACGTTGAATCTTTGCAAAAGATCAATTTACAAATCCTGAAGGAATTTACTCAAATAGACGGGTTGATTAATGTAGCGGGGGGTGCCACAAAAGGAGCTTCGACAAAAGCTGAATTTTTAAGCAATGAAACTTCTTTGGAAGATTCGTTTTTTGGCGTAAACTTAGACGATTTCGGGTATACCACCGACTTAAATTTTATGGGCAGCGTAACTCCCACCAAAGTATTTGGAGAATCGATGGCCAAACAAAAAAGTGGAAACATAATCAATATCAGTTCAATGGGAACCATTCAACCGCTGAGCAAATCGCCGGCGTACAGTGCAGGGAAAGCGGCTATTTCCAATTTTACGCAGTGGCTGGCAGTACATCTTTCGAAGGCAAATATTCGGGTAAATGCAATTGCACCAGGTTTTGTTTTAACTGAACAAAACCGTTTTCTGCTTTTCGATGAAAAAACGGGAGATTTAACACCTCGAGGAAAACGAATTGTTGATCACACTCCACAAGGAAAATTGGGCGCACCCGACGATCTTATTTCGACTATATTTTGGTTGCTTGCCGACGAATCTTCATTTATTACAGGAATAACAGTTCCGGTTGACGGAGGTTTTTCAGCTTATAACGGAATTTAAATCGTTTCAATTAAAATTGCCTAAAAAGAATGGGGAAAGTTATAATTGGAATTCATGGATTGGGAAACAAACCCAAACCTGAAATACTTGAAGATTGGTGGTGGAAAGCGATATCGGAAGGATTGCAAAAGAACACAGAAAATAAATATCGCAAACCAATATTTAAACTGGTTTACTGGGCCGATGTTCTTCACAAAAAACCAAAAGATGAAAACAGCAGCAATCCTGAAGACCCACTTTTTTTGGAAGAACGCTACGAACCGGAATCATTTACCCCGGAGATAAAAGATCATTCTATTCGTAAAAAAATTATGGACACCCTTTTAAATAAGGTAAACCAGATATTTTTAAACGATGATTATTCTTTAAATTTTTCGTCGCTTAATGATTTGCTTATTGAAAATTATTTCAAAGATCTGGAAGCGTACTATTCCAACGACCTCAATGAAGAACAACAATTGGCGAGAAAAACTATACGCAACAGATTAAAAACGGTATTAGAACTTCACAAAAAAGATGATGTGTTTCTGATTGCTCATTCCATGGGTTCCATCATCGCTTTTGATGTACTATCTCTTTGTGCATCGCAAGTGAAAATACATACATTTATTACAATTGGATCTCCGCTGGGTTTGCCTGTGGTTGTTAGTAAAATCGCCAACGAACTTCAATTAAAAAACAAAAAAATCCAGAAGCTTAAAACGCCAGCTTCAATCGTAAAACATTGGTTTAATTTTTCGGATTTGGAAGACAAAGTAGCATTCGACTACCACCTTGATAATGATTTTTCGGGAAATTCAAACGGCATTAAAGTTAGCGATTTTGTGGTTTCCAATAACTACAGTGCCAATGGACAGCACAATCCGCATAAATCATATGGATACCTCAGAACCCCAGAGTTTTCAGCAAAAATACATGATTTTCTGAATGAAAAACCAGTGCCGATTTATGAGATAATTTGGCATCGCATTCGAAATTTTCCAATAATTAGCAAATCAAAACGTTTATTACGAAAAAAATAAAACCCAGAAAAAAACGTTAGTTCATTCCAAATAGAAAAACAATCAATCACAATAATATGAACATTGCAATACTCGATTCAGGTTATAAATCATACACTTTTGAAAAAGAACTCTTTGAAGAAAATCTGTTTAAACTAAAAATTCATCCTCTTTACAAAGGCGAAAGAAACGAAAAAATAGAATTTGCAAAAGAAGCTCACGGACTTTTGGTGCGGCATACTCTAATTGACACAGAATTTCTTTCGCTAATGAAAAACCTGAAAGCAGTGGTCCGTTACGGTGTGGGATACGACAATATTGATTTGAATGCCTGTACAAAATTTGGAGTGAAAGTTGCCAATGTTCGGGGTTATGCAAATCACTCGGTTTCGGATCATGCTTTGGCGATGCTTTTATCGTGTACTCGCGGAATGTGGAACACACAAAATCAGTTAAAAGAAAAATTTGCAGCACCGCCGGTTGAGGACATTTTTGAATTACACGACAAAACATTAGGAATTATCGGTTTGGGAAGAATTGGGAGCGAACTAAGCAAAAAAGCTGCACCTCTTTTTAAAAATATTATCGCAGTCGATCCATACAAATCTCAAAAATATTACAACCGATTTTCGGTGCGAAAAGTAGAACTTAAGGAATTGTTGGAAACCTCGGACGTTATCAGTATTCACAGTAATTTAAGCGAAGAAACAAACCATATTTTAAATTCCGAAGCGTTTAATTCAATGAAAAAAAAGCCGATAATTATAAACACCTCACGTGGAGAAACAATAGATGAGAATGCACTTTTAGATGCACTTCAGAATAAAAAAATCCACAGTGCCGGAATCGATGTTTACGAAGATGAACCAACAACTGAAAAACAACAAAAATTAATTAATCACCCCCGAACAATTTGTACCGGACATTACGCCTGGTATTCCAACCGTTCTGCTTTAGAATTACAAAAAAGGGCTGCGCAAAATCTTTATAATTTTCTTATGGAAAAAGAAGTGGAAGACAAATTAAATTAATGGGCTCAAAAATAATAACGGACAAATCTGTATTTTTTATTGACTTTCATTAATAGATTCCGTAACTTGTAGGTAATCCATTAAATTAAAAAATAATGAAATCCTACTACGACATTCATTGCCACATCTTTAACAAAGATGTAATTATCAGAAAATTAGTAAATGTTGTTCAATCGCTTTTAGCAATAAAAGATATGCTCGACAGCGAAGTTTCTGCAGAAGAGTTAAAATACAAAATCGACGGGATTAACAATACACTTCTCGGTGTAACACAAGATTCGAGCGAAGATGTTTTTAAAACATTAGACTCAGTTTATAAAGGGAAAGTAATTACTACTCCGTTAATGTTCGATCTTTCGTATGCAGACGATAACGACGACGATGAGCACAGCAACAAAAGATATAGACGACGTATAAAACGTACTTTTTGGTTATTATCAGCAGTAGTAATTCCATACGTTCGTGGAAAAGTAAAACGTAAATTTAAAAATGTTGAGCTGGTTGAAGCAATCGATAAAATACGCGACGGGGTAAAAGAGTTCAACAAAAGTTTCGATAAAAAATCGGATGAGGAAGTAGAAATTTTCGATAATGCCAACTACACTCAACAAATAAACGACTTGGAATACCTTGCCGGAAAATATAAAAATATTCGTCCGTTTTTTAGTGTTGACCCTCGTAGAGAATACAAAGGTAAAATAAATACAATCGAAAATTTAAAACAAAAACTGCTTGGCGAAAGTGCAAAATTTGCTGGAATAAAATTATATGCACCGGCAGGATTTTCGCCCACCGATCCGATTTTAATGGGAACAGCAAAACAGCAGGGTGTTTACGAATTATGCCAAAAGCATAATATACCAATAACGGTACACAATTCGAATGCCGGTTTTGCTTGTCTTTCAACTGTTTTAAAAGTGCGAGGGCATGTTCTTTTAAATGATTCAGTTACTAAGAAAAATGGAAACATTAAGTTCAGAAACAGATTCTTCAGCAGAAAAGCAAGCGAGGCGATTTCCGAAAGAGCAAAACTCTTAAATCACCCAAAACTGTGGACACTGGTATTAAAAAAACATCCAAATTTAACTATCAATTTTGCACATTTTGGCGGGAGTACTCAAATTATGGAATATGTAAATTATAGTATCTACAAGAAAAAAATTGATGATGAAGTTTTTGAAGATGCGATCTTAAATGTCCCCAAAAATTTAAGAGATCCTATTGCATTAGCATTTCATAAAAAAAGAGGTAAAATGATTTTACGAGAGAATTTAACCATTACAGAACGCGCCGAAGTTTGGAATGCAATGTACCGCGCAGGATTAATTGATAACTGGGCGAAAGCAATTTTCGACTTGGTCAAAAACCCAAAATACCCGAATGCATACACCGATTTGTCTTGCTTCTCGTCAGGAATATTAATTAAAGATCCCGAGAACAATAAATTAACTTTTACTATTGAAGAGGAACTTAAAACATTTAAACACAGCTTCTTCAACAAGTTAACGGATTACGAAAAATCGAAAATACTGTATGGTTCCGACTTCTTTCTCGCACAATTTTTCGGTCCAACAATGGAACAATATTTATCTGATTTCAAAGAAGCTTTTGGTGAAGACTTTGATATTATTGCAAGCAAGAATCCGGAACGTTTTTTAAATATTAATCAAAATTAAATAGTAATGGAACAGCTTTTAAAAATTGCTTTTAACGAACTTGGAACGGAAGAAATCGTCGGAAAAGAGGATAATCCTGAAGTTCTGAAATATGCAAAAGACACAAAAATAAAAGGAATTACAAGCGATGAAATTCCGTGGTGCAGTACTTTTGTAAATTGGGTAGCTTGGAAATCCGGGTTACAATTTTCTGGAAAGGCAAATGCACGTTCGTGGTTAAATGTTGGTACAAAAGTGAATTCCCCCGAACCAGGAGATATTGTAGTTTTTTGGAGAGAAAGCCCGCAGTCGTGGAAAGGCCATGTTGGAATTTTCCTGGGTGTTTCGCCCGATCGAAAACGTGTTTATTGTTTGGGAGGTAACCAGGGAAACCGGGTTTCAGTTTCGGCTTATCGGCTAAACACGGTGCTTTCGTACCAACGTTTGGCACCCGTAAAAAAACTGGTTATCCCGGATCCTCCCTTACAAAAAGGTAGTACTGGGACGGCTGTGGTTGCCTTACAAGATGCATTAAAATTGCTAAATATTAATGTTGGTACTTCGGATGGCGATTTTGGCAAAAAAACAGAAGCCGGAATTAAAGAGCTTCAAACGCGAAAACCCGATCTAAGTATTAACGGAATTTATACCGCAGAAACTCGCGACCTTTTGGAATCGTTGTTTCAGGCTTAACTCAAACTGTCTTAGCACTCAGAAAATGCTAAGCCGATACATTTTTTTATCAATATTCTGTAACCTTAAAATTAATAAAAAATGACAACAGTCGCAGAATTAACCCCCGCCCAATTTAAAGTACTGCTTTCAGAATTTTATGCTGTTCCCGAAAAAAGGAGCAAATTAACAACGGAGGAGATCAAAGAATTAGCACAACGACTAAACAAAAAAATTAATGTGCCAATTATTAATGAAACCAAGGAAGAGATAATCCTCATTAAAATTATTCTGACCATCGACAATTTTTTATACGACAACCTGCCTAACGAATTTTACGATTTGGTTCGGGATTCGGACAATGGAATTGATAATAGGGAAGCTAAACGATTGGTTCGACGACTCACCAAACTTGCCAACGACAAAATTAACATTCCCTATATACCAGAGCCGATGGAAAGAATTGCATTTAAATTTGTAATCGGAATGATTGTGAAGGCAGCCCGTAAACACCTGAATTTTTCAGATGTCCTTTCTAATTCAGATAACGTTATTGTTACTGCTTCGGAAGATGATATAGAGGAAATTATTGAAGATTGAAAAGATTGTTTGACTCTCTTTGTGTTCAGTTTGACAACTCTTTTCTAAGATTTCTCGCTGATATAGAAAAAGCTTCCAACTCATTTCAAATGGAAAATAGAGATGGAA
>CAYZBC010000227.1:0-8536 GCA_964476535.1 uncultured Maribellus sp. | reverse complement strand
TTATAAATATAAACTTTTCCGGGAACAACAACGAATTAATTTTCTCAAATTCACAAAAGAGTTTTGCGATTGAAAAGAGCATAAATTTTGTACTTTTATTTTTTGTAGTACCACAACACTAAAATCTGAAAAAGTGAAAAAAATTGCATCTCCTTTCTTTATTTTGTTTTTCGTAGTCTTAATAAGTTGTCAATTAAATAAAAAGCAAATTTCTCCTGGTTCTGGTTTTGGCAATTATGTGCAAGCTTATACCAGTGGAATGGTTTCTACAGAAACTGTAGTCGCAGTTTATTTAGCAAAACCAATTTCCAAATTGGATATTTCGAAAGCTGAGCTATTTAGGTTTTCGCCCGACATAAAAGGAGAAGCTGTATTGGTTGGTGATAGAATTATTGAATTTAGACCAGCCGAACCCTTAAAATCAAATGCAAAATATACGGTTGAGTTTTTTTTAGGAAAGCTAATATCTGTCGATAAAGAATTTAGAAAAATGCCTTTTCAGTTTTCAACCATCGAACAATCTATTTCAATCTCTTTTGAGGGTTTGAAAAACTATGATGGAAAAGCCTCGAATCAAATGCAGTTTTCCGGCTACCTTTTAACTGCTGATGTTTTAGGGCCGGAAGAAGCAGAGAAAATGCTAAAAGCAAAATTTAATAGAGATGAAATTAAGATATACTGGCGGCATGATTCAGACAGAAGAAAACACTTTTTTACCGTTGACAGCTTAAAAAGATTTGAGGAAAAATCGGGAATTTTAAACGTGAGTTGGAATGGTGATTTTTTGAATATTAAAAATAAGGGTGAGAAGATTGTAACAGTTCCTGCATTAAATGTATTCGAAATAATTGAAACAAGTGTAATTCATAATCCAGCGCAACACATTCAAATCCGATTTTCGGATCCACTTTTAAAAAATCAAATTTTAGATGGATTGATTCAATTAAGCGACGGTACAAAATTGCGGCTCGAAATGGATGGAAATGTATTAAACGCCTGGCCCGAAAAAAATATTTCAGGTGAATTAAATCTATCGGTTTTTCAGGGAATATCAAATTCTAATTATTTCAAGCTTAAAGAGTCTCAGGATTTTTTATTACGGTTCAGTAGTATAAAACCCGAAATTAGATTGATTGGAAAAGGAGTAATTGTTCCGCAGGGTAATTCTCTTGAAATGCCTTTTGAAGCGGTTGGTTTAAATGCTGTTGAAGTAAATGTTATCCAAATTTTTAAGGCTAATATTTTACAGTTTTTTCAAGAGAATCAATTCAACGAAAGCGCAGACCTGCGAAAAGTTGGGCGTTTGGTTTACTCGGGTAAAATAGATTTAAATTCAAATCAACCAGTCGATTTTCAAACCTGGAATACATACAAAGTAAATCTGGCAACTCTTTTTGAAATAGAACAAGGCGCTATTTATCGGGTAGAATTTAGAATGAAAAAGGAGTTTTCGGAATTCAATTGTGGCAATGCAGAAGTGAAAAATACTTTGGAAGAAACAGTCTTTCAGGAAGAAGAAAATTATAAAAATGAATGGGACAGCCCGGGTTGGTATTCTAATTATTACTATCCGATTGGTTACGAATGGGAAGAACGTGATAATCCGTGCCATGAGTCCTATTATTATTCAAGTCGATTTGTTTCACAAAATATATTTGCTTCCGAGTTGGGAATTATTGTGAAGGAGGGCAGGGATCGCGAATTGCATTTTGTGGTTACTAATTTGCTTTCAACAGAACCTGAAAAAGGTGTAAAAATAAGTCTGTTTAATTTTCAAAATCAATTAATAGAAACAACAGAAACAGATGAAAATGGATTTTCAAAGTTGAAATTAAAAAAGAAACCGTTTTTTCTGGTTGCTCAAAAAGGAGATCAGTTTGGTTACCTGCGTTTAGATGACGGAAGCTCTTTGTCAACCAGTAATTTTAATGTTGCCGGACAGGAAATCCGGGAAGGAATAAAAGGTTTTATTTATGGTGAACGTGGGGTTTGGCGTCCCGGTGACACGCTTTTTATAAATTTTATTCTGGCAAAAGAGGATGTCGAATTACCAGCTAATTATCCGGTAGTTTTTCAATTGATAAATCCAAACGGACAGGTAGTTGAAAAGCAAGTTCAATCTGACAATGAAAACAGTTTTTATACCTTTCAGCCTGTAACTACTTCCGATGCCCCAACGGGAAACTGGCGTGTTGACGCGAAAGCCGGAAATGTAACATTTTCAAAACGGGTAAAAATTGAAGCTGTAAAACCCAATCGCTTGAAAATTGAATTGGGGTTTCCGTCATCAGTTTTAACGGCTGTAATATCCGAAATACCATTAGCTGCAAGTTGGTTGCATGGTACCCCGGCACGCTCGTTAAAAACGAAAGTAGATGTGCTTTTTGTAAAAGCTCAAACATCGTTTAAAGGATTCGAAAAATATACATTTACAAATCCTGCTTCCTCTTTTTCTCCACAGGAACAAACTATTTTCGAAGGTCGTTTAGATGAAAATGGGGAAACAAAAATTCCGCTCGATTTTCAATCTTTAGAAAATGCTCCAGGAATGGTTAATGCCTGGTTTACCTCGCGTGTTTTCGAAGAAGGTGGCGATTTTAGTATTAATGTGGCTCAGGCCAAATACGCCCCTTTCAAATCGTTTATTGGTGTAAAAATGCCGGCATCAGAAGATAACTGGTATAAAACCGATACCGATTATTCTCCCGAAATAGTTCTGGTTGATGCCGATGGAAAACCAATAAAAGGCAATAATATTGAAGCAAAATTGTACAAAATAGATTGGCGTTGGTGGTGGGAATCCGGCTCTGAGAATTTTGCCCATTACGTTTCCGGAAGTTATTACAAACCTGTTAAATCGTGGAAAATTACAGAAGCTAAACATCATAGTAAATTAAAACTAAATGTAAAATATCGCAATTGGGACGATAATGGCAGATACCTGCTTTGGGTGAAAGATATGAATAGCGGCCACGCTTCGGGATTAACTTTTTATATGTCGAAGTGGGGAAGCTGGCGTTCCGATGATTCGGGTGAAGGCGCAACAATGTTAACACTTCAAACGGACAAAGAAAAATACATGGTAGGCGAAAAAATAGAAGTAAAAATTCCATCGTCGAAAGAAGGAAGAGCACTGGTAAGTATTGAAAATGGAACGGAAGTTAGCGATATTTTTTGGGTAAAAACGGAAGATAAACAAACCACATTTTTTATTGAAGCCATATCCGAAATGGCACCTAATTTTTATATGCATGTGAGTTTAATTCAACCCTACGGACAAACCGAAAACGATGCACCTTTGCGTTTGTATGGTGTGGCTTCGGTACAAGTAGAAAACCCGAAAACAATCTTGCACCCTCAAATTGAAACATCGGATGAAATAGAGCCGAAAGCAAAATATACAGTGAAGATTTCGGAGGAAAATGGAAATATTATGACTTATACTCTGGCAATTGTTGACGAAGGATTGCTCGGGTTAACTAATTTTTCGACCCCGGATCCACATCAGTCATTTTATGCCCGCGAAGCGTTGGGAGTAAAAACATGGGATTTGTACGATTATGTTGCCGGTGCTTACGGCGCAAAATTGGAAAAAGCATTCGCCGTTGGTGGCGATAGCGACATGAAAAATGCAGGGAAAAAGAAAGTATCAAGATTTAAACCCGTTGTACAGTTTGCCGGGCCATTTACCGTTGGAAAAGGCAAAACAAATAAGCACAATTTTGTGATGCCAAATTATGTTGGAGCGGTAAGAATGATGGTTGTTGCCGGTGATAACGGTGCTTATGGAAATACAGAAAAATCGGTGCCGGTGCGAAAAGGTTTAATGCTGCTTGCAACTTTGCCTCGGGTACTTGCACCAAACGAAGAAGTGCGCTTGCCTGTTAATATTTTTGCCATGAAAGAGAATGTGAAAGATGTTTCTATTCGGGTAAAAACAAATGAGTTATTGGATGTTGTTGGTGAAATGGAACAAACAATTTCGTTCATGGAGGTGGGTGAGAAAATGGCCTTTTTTAATTTGAAAGTAAAAGGGAAAACAGGTGTTGCCAGAGTGGAAATAGAGGTGAAAAGTGGAAATGAAAAAGCAACTTATAAAGTGGAATTGGAAGTGAGAAATCCAAATTCGACTGTAACAGTGGAAAATTCAGCGGTAGTTGACAGACAAGCAAGTTGGGATACAGAATTGCTTTCTCCGGGAGAATCGGGAACAAACGAAGCATGGGTCGAAATTTCCGGGTTTCCGTCGCTTAATCTTTCAAAATACCTCGACTATTTAATTCGTTATCCACACGGGTGTATCGAGCAAATTACATCCTCCGTACTACCTCAGTTATTTCTCGAAGATTTAACAGAATTAACTGCCGATCAAAAACTGGAAATTGAGGATTATGTGCGAAATGCCTTGGGTAAATTGCCGGCATTTCAATTGCCAAACGGAGGATTTACTTACTGGCCGGGTACATTGTTAGTAAATGAGTGGGGTACAAATTACGCGGGACATTTTATTTTACAAGCGGCAAACAAGGGGTATTCAATTCCTTTGGGAATGAAGGAGAAATGGTTGAATTATCAGAAAACAGCTGCCCGAAACTGGAGTCCTACAAACGGTTATCGGAATGGGGTTTATTACCGGAATTACGATTTTACGCAAGCTTATCGTTTATACACTTTGGCATTGGCAGGTTCACCCGATTTGGGCGCAATGAACCGTCTTCGCGAAAAAGTCGAAAAAACAGCCGAAGTTACCTGGCGATTAGCGGCTACTTACGTTTTAGCCGGACAACCGGAAGCTGCCGAACAACTTGTAAATCAGTTATCTGTCGAGGTTAAAGAATACAGCGAATTTGGAGAAACATTTGGTTCGGCACTTCGCGATAAAGCAATGATTCTGGAATCTCTGATCCTCTTAAATCAGAAAGAAAATGCATTTGAAATGTTGAAAAATATTTCGAAAGAAATGAATAACCGAGAGTGGTTAAGTACTCAAACTGCCGCATGGTGTTTGGCTTCTGCCGCTAGTTTTGCTAAGAAATATTTTAAAGAAGAATCTGATACAGATTTTGAAATTTCTGTAAATGGGAATAAAACAAAAATGCGAACTAAAATTCCTGTAATTACTATTCCTGTAAAACCCGATTCCGATGGGAAAATACGGGTAGAATATAAAAATGAGGGTAAAAATTCGAACTTTATAAAAGTTGTAACAAAAGGAATTCCCAAGGGAATTGATGATAGTTCGGTTTCAAAAAATTTGATGCTGAAGGTAAAATACCTGGATTCAAATAATCGGGAAATAGATCCAATTGTTTTAAAACAAGGCGAAGATTTTACATTAGAGATTACGGTGAAGCATCCCGGACAACGTATTGATTATGAGGAAATGGTATTAAGTAGCGTTTTCCCCTCCGGCTGGGAATTTATTAACAAACGATTGAATGATATTCCACAAAATGAAAATTCAAATTTTGAATACCAGGATATTCGCGACGACCGGGTTTACACGTATTTCGATATAAATATGAATGAGCAGAAAACATTCGTTTTTCATCTGAATGCCGCTTACATTGGAAAATATTACCAGCCCCGGATAAGTTGCGAAGCGATGTACGATTTTAGTGTTCGGGCACAAACTCCAGGACGTTGGCTGAGGGTTACTTCTGAAAAATAGATTGAAATGAAGGGCTGAAGCCCAATGCAGCTTCAATAACAACCAGCCTTTAGGCTGGCGTTATGAAAGACCAAGCTTTTAAGATACGGAACCTGGAGTCTAATGAAGAAATGTATTTTAGTCCTAAAAAAGAATATTTATTATTATGGGATTTAAGGCTGGCGATTATGATACCCTCAGCTTTTAAGCTGAGGGCAAAAACAAGAACTATTCACACCGGATTTTAGTCCGTGAAAATTAGAAAATATTAAAAACAAGTATTAAGATTTGAAAAATAATAACTCCATTTTTAATCGCATTAAATATAAAAGAAAAGGCTTTCTTTTCGCAGTTTTAATTATTCTTCCAGTTTTTATTGCGTTTTTTTTCATCGTTCCCCGATCACTTTTTAATGCCCCATTTTCAACTGTGGTAGAAAGCAGCGAAGGGAAATTAATTGGTGCCCGCATTGCAGCCGATGGACAGTGGCGATTTCCGGCATTGGATTCCGTTCCCGTAAAATATGAAAAGTGCCTTTTGAATTTTGAAGATCGCTATTTTTATTACCATCCCGGAATTAATCCCGTATCGGTTTTTAGAGCGCTTTTCCAAAATATAAAAGAAAAAAAGATTGTAAGTGGTGGCAGCACAATCACCATGCAAGTTTGTCGCATGGCGAGAAAACAATCAAAACGTTCAATAAAAAATAAGGTTATTGAAATGGTTTGGGCTTTAAAACTCGAACTGTATTTTACAAAAAAGGAGATATTAAATTTGTATGCTTCACATGCTCCTTTTGGAGGGAATGTTGTGGGCCTCGATGCTGCTGCATGGCGTTATTTCGCACGACCTGCCTCCGAATTGTCGTGGGCAGAATCGGCAACTTTGGCGGTTTTGCCAAATGCCCCGTCATTAATTTATCCTGGCCGGTTAGAGCAAAAACTGAAACAAAAGCGCAAACGATTGTTAAAAAAATTAATGACAGCCGGAGAAATAGATAGCTTGACCTATAAACTTTCTATTGTTGAACCACTTCCAGAGAAAGTAAATTCACTTCCTCTAAATGCATATCATCTGGTTGAAAAGGTTGCACAAGAAAAAAAAGGGCAACGAATTCGTTCAACCATCGATTATTATTTACAGGAACAAATAATTGAGTTGGTTTCCCGCCACAATAAAAAATTACAAGCCAATCACATTCATAATATTGCAGTTGTTGTATCCGATGTAAAAACAAAGGAAGTAAGATCTTATATTGGGAATGTGTTCGACGGAAAACAATTCGTGCACAATAATTATGTGGATGTTATTCAGGCAAAAAGAAGTACCGGAAGTATATTAAAACCATTGTTGTATTGCAAAATGCTCGATGAGGGATTGATTACCCCACAAATGTTAATTCCTGATATTCCAACTCGTTTTGGAGGTTTTACCCCATTGAATTTCGATCAGGAATTTAGTGGCGCGGTTCCTGCCTCGGAAGCTTTGGCCCGATCGTTAAATATTCCAGCGGTACAAATGTTAAGAAATTTTGGAGTTGCGCCATTTTACAATTTTCTTCAAAAAACAGGAATGAAATCGTTATCAAAAAATCCTGATTATTATGGACTTTCGTTAATTCTTGGTGGAGCGGAAATTTCTTTATGGGATTTGGCAGGGATGTACACTTCGTTGGTTGCTATATTAAATAACTACAACGAAAAGGATGGTTTGTACGAAGCAAAACCTTTTTCGGAATTAACATGGACCAGGAATATTTCCACTGTTCATAATGAAGAAGAAATTACAGGACAGCCCGAAGTTCGTGCAGGTTCTGTTTATTTAACTTTGAAGGCTTTGTTGGAAGTGAATCGTCCTGAATCGGAAGCTGGCTGGGAAAGTTTTATATCTGCCAGAAATATTGCATGGAAAACCGGTACCAGTTTTGGGTTTCGCGATGCGTGGGCTGTTGGAATGACCCGTGATTATGTCGTTTCTGTATGGGTTGGAAATGCTGATGGAGAGGGGAGGCAAGGACTAACAGGAGTTACTGCAGCGGCTCCACTTTTATTTGATATTTTTGGTTTACTTCCCTTTTCCGATTGGTTTGAAGTACCGTTTGATGAAATGGAAAAAATCAAAATTTGTGCTGAAAGTGGATATCGTCCGGGTTCAAATTGCGAATTAATAAAAGAAGTTTTAGTACCAAAAAATTCAAAAGTAGAAGTTTGTCCCTGGCACCAAAAAATTCATCTTAATGAATCTGGAACTCATCGGGTAAATGCTGATTGTTTTCCAGTTTCGAAAATGATTCATAAAAGTTGGTTTATTTTGCCGCCTGCAATGGAGTATTATTTTAAACAAAAAAATCCATCGTATTCACTTTTGCCACCTTTGTTGCCGGGTTGTTCAAACGACTTTGAAAATATGGAATTTATCTATCCGCGCCAGTGGAATCATGTTTTTATCCCAACTTATTTAGATGGCACGCCCGGGCAAATTATTTTCGAATTGGTTCACCGACAAAAAAATGCGACAGTTTTCTGGCATCTCGATGAACAATATCTAGGAACAACAAAGAGTATTCATCAATTTGCGCTTAACCCTGAAAAAGGGTGGCACACTATTAATGTAACTGATAATTTGGGAAACCGACACTTGAAACGATTTCAAATTGTAAATGAAAATTGATCGATTTTCCCCGCCTTCTGTTTTTGTAGACAAATATTCGCTTCCCTCCATAAATAAAGATGCAGTGAGTCCCATAATCACTATTTTTTTAAATTTATATACTGGATGTTGGATAAGAGTATATGCCAAATTCAATTAGTCTGATATTACCTTAACTCCGCGAGTTGCACAACAAAAACACCTTTCTCTCATGACAAATTTAAACTTATTCTCTCA
>CAYZBC010000226.1:0-8587 GCA_964476535.1 uncultured Maribellus sp. | reverse complement strand
AATCGAAACCCTGGACACGCTGGTGGTGGATGGGAAATGCTGTTGACAAAGAAAACATTAAGCGTGAATTACAGGAATTTGCAGACGCCGGAATTGGTGGAGTTGAAATTACGCCGATTTATGGAGTAAAGGGTGAAGAGGAGCAATTCATCGAATATTTATCTCCCGAATTTTCGGAGGTATTAAAGTTTACAATTGAAGAAGCGAATAAGTTAGGATTAGGAGTTGATTTGCCTCCAGGTAGTGGCTGGCGTTGCGGTGGTCCTTTTGTTCCTGAAGAAAAAGGACTATGGTCGTTGCGGATGCAAAAAACAATGGTTAAAAAAGGAGAAATCTGGAAACTTCCCGTTGAGATTAAAAATGCAGCAGCAGTTTCTTTTGTGAACGAGAACAAGGAAGTTACCGTGTTAAATGCTGCCGAGATATTTCATGCACCTTTGGCAGGGACTGTTTATGTGGCGTTACGAATGAAAAACCGCGACAAAGTAAAACGTCCCTCTGAAGGTGGCGAAGGCTGGGCAATTGATACTTTTAATGGTGAAATAACCGATTGGTACCTCGATGAATTTTGGAATAGACTGGGAATCGACGAAGGAATGTTGAGGTGTTTTTTTCACGATTCGTTTGAATATACAGGCGATTTTACCACTCATTTTTTAAATGAATTTAAAACCCGGCGTGGTTACGATTTAACTGAATATTTGTATGTGCTTGCAGATGATTGCAACGATGATGAAAAGATTGCTCGTGTAAAATCGGATTATCGCGAAACACTTTCTGATTTGGTTTTGGAATCGTTTATTCAACCCATGACGAATTGGGCTCATGGGCACAAAAGCCTGAACCGTAATCAGGCACACGGTTCTCCTGGAAATATTCTGGATTTGTATGCAGCGTGCGATATTCCCGAAACTGAAATTTTCAGAACCGTTGAACCGGGAACGATTGATGTTTTTGTAAATAAATTTGCATCGTCGGCGGCGCATGTAACTGGGCAAAAACTGGTTTCTTCTGAAAGTTATACCTGGCTGAATGAGCACTGGACAGTAACCCCATCCGATTTGGTTCGGGCAACCAATCGATTCTTTTTGGCAGGTATTAACCACATGTTTTTCCATGGAACCTGTTATTCGCCGGAAGATGCAGAGTGGCCGGGCTGGCTGTTTTATGCTTCCACACAAATGAATAACAGAAATCCACTTTGGCGCGAAATGCCAACTTTATTTAAATACATCGAACGGTCGCAGTCGGTTTTACAGCAGGCTAAACAACAAAACGATTTGCTTGTTTACTGGCCATTTTACGATGTAGCTGCTGAAAAAGGAAGACTTTTTAATCATCTCGGAGTGAATAAAGATGCAGGTTGGTTTATTAATCATCCCATTGCAAATTTGTCGGAAAACCTGACGAAAAACGGCTATACTTTAGACTTCATTTCAGACAAACAGTTGCTTAATTGTAAAACGTTAAATGGTGAAATTGTTACTTCTGGGGAAACAAAATATAAAGCTGTGGTTGTTCCAAAAACAGAATATATTCCCATTGAAACATTGAAGCAACTTGAAAAATTTATTTCAAATGGAGGAAAAGTCTATTTTGAAGAATACTTGCCCAAAAGTGTTCCGGGAATGTTTAACCTAAATGAAAGGGTGAAACTGCTTGATGAAGTTAAAGCTGAAATTTCAAATGAAAAGTGGGTAGGGAATGTTGTCGGTTTGATGGAGAGCGATGTTTCAGGCGAAAAATCATTGGCTGAAAAAGGGTTTCATTTTCTGAAAATGAAATTGAATGACGAAAATTGGTATTTGGTTGTTAATACCGGATTGGAAATGTTGGATGAGTGGGTAGAATTACAATCACCAGCAAAATCGTATGTATTTTTAAATGCAATGAATGGTGAAATTAGTAAAGCTAATAAAAAAGGAAATTCGGTACGTATTCAATTAAATTCAGAACAATCTATTTTTATAAAATGTGCAGAAACTGGGGTTGATGCACGCGAATTTGTTTATGAAGAATCAACACAGAATCCGATTCAGGTTGATGCGCTTTGGAAATTGGAATTTTTGGAAGGTGGCCCTGTTTATCCGGGTAATTTGCAACTCGACGATTTAATGTCGTGGACAATTGCCGGAGACCAGGAAACCCGGCGATTTGCAGGTACTGTAAAATATTCCACAACGTTTAATTGGGAGGGAAAATCAACTTCGGGAATTCTTAACCTTGGCGATGTAAAAGATTGTGCCCGTGTTATTCTGAATGGAAAAGACTTAGGCGCTTTACTTGGTCCGGTTTTTAAAGTTCAGGTCGGCAACCTTATTACTGGAAATAATAAACTGGAGATTGAAGTAACTAATGTGGCTGCCAACCGAATTCGTGATTTAGATAAAAGGGGAGTGGTTTGGCGTAATTTTTACGACATTAATCTGGTAAATATCGAATATGAAACCTTTGATGCGTCGGGGTGGGAAATACGAGATGCCGGTTTGTTGGGGCCGGTTACTTTAACAGAATTATAAATTCTTCTGATAAATCCCGATAACGTTTATAAATTTTGAGTTTCATTTTGAAGTTTGTAAAAAGAAAAGAGCAAAGTTCTTACCTTTGCTCCTTCATGTTATAATTCAATTTCTTTTTCTTTCTTTTTTGAAAACATTTCTAAAACTCCGCTTGCATGACGGAAATAATGGCCACGCAAATCTTTTGAATATTCATTTAAAATTTGATTTCCAACACCATTTAAATCGCCACATTTGTACAAAGCCCGACCCAGGATAAGTTCTTGTAATGAATTATTTCGGGTAGTAACATCTGTTTTGTTAGGCGGTGTTAGTTTTTTTGCAGTTTGAATATCGGGCATAACATGACCCCGAACACCCGGCATTTGCAATAATTTAAACAGTGGTTCAGCAGCATCTTGATCTGCAATGGTTTCCAATGCAATTGCAACTGCCCTAAAATGGGAGAATTCATTTTCAGGAGTCAGCTTTTCCATTAATCTAAAAATGGTTGGCAATGCCTCTGTTTTTTTTGTTCTTCCCGCTGCAATAATTAAACTATCCAAATAACTGATGCTTTTTCCGAATTGTCCCATCCCACGAAAGTTCCATCCTTCGTCCCAATCTTCAAATTTATCTATGGCTTTTATCAATTCTTGCCAACCTGCAGATTCTCCCAACATTCCTAAAATCCGGGCATAAACCAATTTATCCATTTCGTTTTGTGTAATATAAAATTGATCGGTTAGTGCGACTATTCCTTTTTCCTGATCCCAAAGAATGGTTTCCAAACCTTCCAATTCATTTACAACTGTTTTTGTTGCACTTTGAATTTTTTCAAAAGAGGGAGGATAGTTGTCCACGTCGGTTAGAACATGTCCGGGCATGCTTCCAATTTTCACCAATTCTTTTTGAAGGCTTTTAATGTCAATGTATCTTATTTTTTGATTGTTTGCAGCAGCAATTGCAGCTGCCCTGCCTACTGCATATCCCTGATTTTGCAAACAGGGTTGCATTCGTATTACGGGCATCGCATCGCGGTGTGCACTTGCACCTAAACCGGTAACTGCAATTCCTTCTAATCCTTTGGGCAGTAGCGCCCGAAACGGAACAAAAGCAGTTACATCTTCGCCACTGTGTGCAGGTGGTTTTAACGAAAAGAATGGGTCTTCGGTAAATCCGTGGGTATCAAACGAACTAAAGTGAACGGAGATTGTATCGGGATAAGTTCGTCCGTTATAAACATCTAAAACCGACACGGTAAAATCTCCAATCATTCGACGTCGTTCCCGGGTTTGAGGTATTTTTCCAATATCATATTGTTCCTTAAATTTATCTTTTGCAACAACCATTGCCCGCCAAACATCCAGCATGTCGGTATCGTTAATAAAAGTCCAGTCGGTGTTATTATAAAAGTCGTTGGGATTCTTAAACGGAAAACCAGCCCCCTGAACGGCAACCGAATTTCCATCGGTGTAATTGTAAGCGGCGCCGGCTGCAATTGCCACGTCGGCACTTCCTGTCGAATCGATTACGGTGTGAGCCAAAACAACACCTTTCCCTTCGGGGGTAGCGACCACAACTCCTTTCACCTGCCCGTCAACAACGTAAGCGCCGCAACCAATTGTTCCAAACCAAATGTCGCCTCCTGCATTCCGAATTTCCTTTCTGAAATATTCTGTTTTCCAGTCGAATACCCAATGCTCCAGCACTTCCTTTTTACGGGGATTGTCAGGCCCCATATCTTTTACACCACGGTCAACAATGTTGGTGTAACCTTCGCGATATCCATGGTAATACTTTCCAATCATTCCCAAGGTTCCCATTCCACCCATTCCATGCATATAATCTATAACCAGCGTGTTTGCACCTTTTTCTGCTGCTCCAACCCCAGCGGGTGCACCGGCAGTTCCACCGCCCATAACAACAACATCGTATTCCGCCAAAATCGGAAGGTTTGTCTCTTCCGCAATAATTTCGCCCATGTTTAACGATGGTCGCAAGCCTTCCAATAATTCGCCAACATCACCTTTCAAAAAATCGCGATTTGTATTTCCCTTGATTTTTGGGTTTTCAGATAAAGCCATCGAGCTGGCAATGATAGCAATTTGATTCCCTAGGCGTTCCCCAATTCGAATGAGTTTCCCAGGTTCCAAAAGTGTTGCGGCAGCCTGGTCACTTAAATTGGCACTTCCGCTCAAAACGAAAATATTATCAATTTTTCGGGGTTGAAATACTTTTAAATTGATTTTATCAAGGTTAACATTTTCATTGTTCCATCGTTTTTGTCCTACCAATTTATCAGGTGGATTTTGAAAGAGTAAGTCAGCCGATTCTACCTGGTTGGCATCCCAGGTTAGGTCGCGGGCAATTTGTTCTGCTTCAGCAAACGACGCCCAGCTGCCATCTTTCATATCGATTTGAAAGGTATATTCAATGGCCGAGTAACGAATGTCAGCTTTCTGAAATGTTCCATCGGCTGCATTTCCTGCTGACGTCCAATTAATTTTTATGGGTTCTGAATGTATTCTTGCTGAAAGACCAGCAAGCTCTTTCACATCGTTTCCGGCGACTGTAAATTGAAAAGTTTGTTTTCCTGTCGGGTACACTCCAAAATTCGCTCCCGCCATTCGGGCGACTAATCCCCGGGGTGTTGCATCAATAATTGTTTTAGCAATAATCGCTTGTCGCCCGGAACGGTTGGAAATAATCACGCCGGCAGGTTTGTTATTATTTCCGGTCAAAATATCGGTAACAAAACACGAATATAAAAAGTCGATATTATTGTCGATTAATGCATTGTCGAGGGTGCGTTTTACATGCAAAGGGGAGGGGAGTCCATCGCCGAAAATAGCTTCACCCAATTCGGTATTTAGTAGGGTTGAATCTTCTGTCCACATTCGATATGTTCCGCAAACATCTTCGCCCAAATACGGTTCTTGCGCTGCCAGAAAAACTTTTGCCCCTGCTCTGGATGCTTCCACTGCCGCGGCAACTGCTGCTGTTGAACCTCCAATTACAACTACATCAACATTGTATGCAATTGGTATTTTTCGTTCCGATTGAAAGCAAAATTTATTTTGTGCGTTAACTTCTGAATTAAATGCATACGCACCAGAAGTCAACAAAAAGGCTGATCCGGCTGCAGTGGTTTTTATAAAGTTTCTTCGTTTCATTATTTCAGTTTTTTATCAATAGATTAAAAGTTGGTTTTAGTTTTTTATTTAATGAATATTTTTCATCAAAAAAGGTCATCACTTTTTTTTATGAAGTTTCAAATCAATAGCTAATTTTCTTGTAAAATATTTCTTTTTATAAATAAAGAAACCAACTAACGATAAAACAGATAATATCCCTCCAATAGAATAAGAAATTTCTTTGGAAAGCGAGAATCCTTCCGGAGCAAAAAGTAAATATGTAGATGTAACGGCAGTCATAAATACCGCCGGAATCAAAGTAATCCAGTAGAATTTCTTTTCCTGTGCCAGATACACGGTTATCGTCCAAAGTACAATCATTGCCAGTGTTTGGTTCGACCATGCAAAATAGCGCCAGATTATACTGAAATCGATTTGTGTGAGTAAAAATCCGATGGCAAACAATGGAATACTTATAAACAGTCGGTTTTTAATGGGGCCCTGTTTGTAATTCAAAAAATCAGCAACGATTAAACGGGCACTTCTAAACGCCGTATCACCCGAAGTAATTGGCGCAGCAACTACACCCAACAAGGCCAGAATTCCGCCAAACGTTCCAAGTAGCGAATTGGAGATTTCGTTGACGATAAATGCTGCATTTCCGTTATTGGCAGTCATTACTTCATTCAGCTCCCGAACCCCGCCAAAAAAGCTCATACTAATAGCAGCCCAAATTAACGCCACTACTCCTTCAGTTATCATGGCTCCATAAAAAACACGGCGGCCAAATCTTTCGTTGGTTATACAACGTGCCATTAAAGGTGATTGTGTGGCGTGAAAACCGGAAATTGCTCCACATGCAATGGTAATAAACAACATTGGGAAAATAGGAAATTGTTCTGTATTTACATGGTAGTTTTGAATACTTTCGAGGTTTAGTTCAGGAATATGATATCCTTTTACAAATAGAGCAATGATTAAAGCAAGTGCCATAAAAACCAAAGCTCCTCCAAAGATTGGATAAATTCGACCGATTACTTTATCGATGGGCAGCATGGTTGCCAGTAGGTAATATATAAAAACCACCCACACCCAAAATGTCATTGATGCAAAATCGGGAGTTAAACCCGATAATATTTTTGCAGGTCCCATAATAAAAACGGCTCCAACAATTACCATTAACAGAACTGTAAAACCACGCATAAACTGTTTGGTGCCAACTCCCATATAAATTCCTACAATTTCAGTAATGCTCAGTCCCTTGTGTTTAATAGATAACATTCCTGAGAAATAGTCGTGTACCGCACCTGCGAATACTGAGCCGAGAGCAATCCATAAAAATGCAACAGGCCCCCACATTGCTCCGGCTACTGCACCAAAGATTGGCCCCAGTCCGGCAATATTCAAAAATTGAATCAGAAAAATTCTCCACCAAGGCATTGGCATGTAATCCACTCCGTCTTTCATATTAAAAGCCGGTGTTTCTCTTTTGGGGTCAATTCCCTCAATACGCTCAATAATTTTTGAATAAAATAAATAGCCAAGTAATAAAACTACCAATGATGAAAAGAAAGTAATCATAATGTTGATTCAATTTAAATTTTTAAAGTTTGTTAATTTAAAGTTAGAATTTGTTTCCGTTCTTCCAAAGCTATTTTTAGTTCCTCGTAAGGAATTTTCTGAACTGAATAATTATTGTCGATGGATATACAAGCTGCGACTGCTGCCGATTGCCCAAGAATCATAAAAACCGGTTCCATTCGGATGGAGCCAAATGCAATGTGGCTTGAAGATACACAAACCGGTACCAGCAAATTGGTACATTCCTTTGCTTTGGGAATAATTGAACCATAGGAAATGGAGTAGGGGGCTGGTGGACTTACACCAATATCCCCTTCGTTTTGCACATAACCTTCGATAGTAATGTACCGCTGAATATTATGTGAATCCATTGCGTAAGAACCCATTCCTACAGGTAAGGGAACTTCGCGTTTTAGCAAGACATCATTTTCTGTGGTTACATATTCGCCAATCATACGGCGAGCTTCGCGAACATAAATCTGGTGAGGCCAGTTTTCATTGTCGGTAAATTCATCCTTTGCCAAACCCCAGTTAGCCATTTTTGTACGAATATCTTCCGGAACCCGTGGATCGTTGGCCACAAACCAAAGTAATCCCGATTGATAATCGCGATGTTCCTGAATGATTTCCTGTCTCCGTTCATAACTGGCTTCCGGGTAATCGTAATTCATTCCAATATTATCGCTGCTAAAAGGTCCGTGGTTGTTTGTATCTGTTTTTTTATTCGGAATGTCATCAAATTTTTCAAACCAATCTTTTCTTCCTGTTTCAAGTGAACGAAGTAATAGTTCGTATTGTGAAGAATCGTAATTTTTTGGTTTTGGAAAAGGAATTCGGTTTTCATCGTGGTTAGTCATACACATTCGAAAACAATAAGCTTGAATTTTATTGTCGCCTGCACCGTATTCTCCAGGATGTTCTGCTGAAATACCGTACAACAATCCACTGGAAGGATCTCCTGGGATTTTATAAGGAGAAATATTTTCCCAAAACCAATGTTGATGATGGAGAACTCCCGTTTGAACGCCGTTCCACTCTTCATTATAAGTGTCTTTGCTTTCGCGACCAACATGATAACTTACACCAGCGGAGGCCATCAAATCACCTTCGTAAGTAGCATCAATAAATATTTTTCCTTTAAATATTTTCCCCGAAAGTGTATTAAATGAAACAATTTTGCCATCGGATTTTATGACTCCATTTTCACGGTTTAGCCATTCATCGCGATAAATTTTAATGTTATTTTCAGTTACAAATTCTTCAAACACTTTTTCGGCTACACTTGGTTCAAAAATCCACATGGTTCGGTTTTCTCCATCCATTGCAACTGTGCCTTGTCCTTTGTTTCCATATTCGTTGTGTTTTTGCCAA
>CAYZBC010000225.1:0-8706 GCA_964476535.1 uncultured Maribellus sp. | reverse complement strand
GGTAATTTATATCGTACACCCACGACAATTGCATAATTTTCACATCAATTTCAGAAACCACATTTGTTTTTGAAACCAGCTTTCCGGCAAGCACTTCTTTTGAAACTGATGCGGAAACAGTTTTGCCTTTGGGTAATTCCCATGTTAATGTATGATTTGGAACCGCATTCCTATTTGAATAATAATCGGTAAGAATTTTCAGAATATCCATTTTGTCGGCATCCCTAATTAGTTTTGCAAAGCTCAATTCCAGCTTCAACACTTTTTCTGGCAATTTTAATTTATTGTGATATTGAATGGCCTCAAATACGAGGTTTTCATTTTCAATTCCAAACATTTTAAGCATCTCCGTCTCCTTCAGTATTTGAATTGAATACGCTGCATGATCAATCGATTTTTCGTCGTGAAAAGTATTAAAATCAACCAATTGACGAAATCTGCCAATGTCGTGAAACAAACCTATAAAAAAAGCAAGTTTCTGTTCTTCTTCATTAAAATTTAGTTTTTTAGCCAATTGAACTGAAAAGTTTGCAACACGAAGCGAATGCTCTTTTTTTATGTTAAAATTTATTTTCTGATCATCCGATAACTCTTTAAAAGAGTCGCAATAAGAACCAAACCAAACGGTTAAGTTGTTCACCCATTTCTCCATTTTTCATTCCCATTAATTCAGCAGCAAAAGTACAGATTACTTAAATTGATACCATTGAATCAATCGTCATTTTATTAACATTCGTAATGTAACAGCAAGTTATAATTAGTTGCAATAATGAAAGGAATTTTATTATTTTTGCACCACTTATTGGCCCTATAGTTCAATGGATAGAATGTAAGATTCCGGTTCTTATGATCTGGGTTCGAATCCCGGTAGGGTCACAAAATAAAAGTCAACTATTTGATTATCAATAGTTGACTTTTTATATTTTAGCAATTTGCACAACATTTGCACAACTTGCCAAAAAAGTGGATAACAACATTCTACCCTCTTTTTTCATTATCACTATTTTTTTCAACTATCAAACCTCTGCCAAAAAATACCGGAATAGTTCCCAATGGGAAACCAGGATCAAAATCGTTGAGCAAACGAAAAAGAAGTATGGCTGAGTAATTACTGGTTTTGGGACTGGAGTCTCGAATTCCAGAAAGTGAGCAAAATTGACACACTTTCGAAAACCCTGTACTTGAAATGGAAAAAAATATGATTTAAACCAGATGTTGCTTTTATCACTTAATTATTACATTTATTTAATTCTTACAAAACATAATCAACCAGCAAATAAATAAATAATATTCTCTTAGAAATTACGTTCAAATTTTGCCTGACATTTTTTGTTAGGGTGATTTTTTGAGAATTATTTTTTTTATCGACAAAAGAAATAAACGATACTTTTTATTCGAAATGATATAAAAAGTTCACCAACGCATCGTAAGCCGGCTTCTTCTGCCCTTCGATATCAACAACAATTTTTACTTGTATTTTGGCAATTCCACGAAGATTTTTAATGCTGTTTAAAGATACGGTCGCTCGTATATTATCGTTTACTTTTACAGGCTGTTGAAATCGTAATTTCTCAATCCCATAATTCACAACCATTTTTACATTATTTACTTCGACAACATTGAACCACAAATAGGTTAACATTGAAAGCGATAAATAACCGTGTGCAATCGTAGTTTTAAATGGCGATTCTTTTGCTGCTCTTTCCGGGTCGGTATGAATCCACTGATGATCAAGTGTTGCATCAGCAAATTTATCAATTTGCGCCTGACTAATTTGAACATAATCAGAAACACCAATTACTTTTCCTAAAAATGCTGCAAATTCTTCGTAGTTATTGATTATACATTTCCCCATAAATTAGTTTTTTTATGGACACAAATTAAAGTCATTATATTGGGAAGTTGAATAATATTCCGAAACAATTGCTAAAAGTTTAACAGGTTTTACATAGGATCGTAGAATATTAAGACAATATGTTCTATTTTTAAGTGCATCACTTGTTTCCTGCTTTATTTTCTCACCTTTGAACACACTTTATAAACTGGATGAAAAACATTATTAAAAGCACAATATTTCTGGCAATTCTAGCTTGTTTCTTATGGTCAACGGCTTTTGTTGGCGTAAAAATTGGATTGGAGTACCAATCGCCATTTCAATTTGCCGGTATTCGATTTTTTATTTCCGGAGTGCTTATTTTTATTTATTTCGGAAAACCAAAACAGTTTTTCAAGGAACTATACGTAAACTGGAAATTTATCCTTCTACTTTCAGTGGTTCAGATTTTTGCACAATATGCCTTGTTTTACAGCGGACTGAATTTAATACCAAGCGCTTTGGCAGCAATGGTAATTGGATCGCAACCGCTTTTTATTGCGGTAGTTGCACATTTTTCATTTCACAACGACAAAATGACTCCTTTAAAAACAGGGAGCATTTTAATTGGTGTTGTTGGAATTGCTATAATTACTTTGGGAAGAACAAAAATTGAAATGAACAATCATCTGGAATACTTAGGGATTGGATTACTATTAATTAATAATCTCATTTCAGGTTATTCAAACGTGATAATTGTTAAAAAATCAAAAGGAATTTCACCTGTAATTTTAAGTTCAACCTCGTTAATAATTGGTGGATTATTATTGTTTTTGGTTTCTATTCCGTTCGAAGGAATTAATTTGGGCCCCTTTCCACCAACCTATTATTATGCTTTGGCGTGGTTAAGTTTTCTTTCGGCTGCTGCTATTACCATTTGGTATTCGTTGCTAAAACGCCCTAATATAAAAGTTTCATTATTGAATTTTTGGAAATTCCTGATTCCGGTTTTAGGAGCAATTTTAAGCTGGATTATTCTAAGCGATGAAAGTCCTGATATGATTTCAATTGTTGGAATGGGAATAATCGCCTTCTCTCTATTGGCTTTAAATTATGCAAACAGAAAGCAACAAACAAATTAAAACTATAATTTTATTGCCTTTATAACTGCCCCTTTAAACTGTGTATTTTTGCTGGCATTTATACGAATGAAGTACAATCCGGGCACGATCCCTCCCAAATTAATTTCGATTTCTGAATTATTACTGGTGGATTGAAGGGTTCGTACTTTGCTGCCCAGGTGATTGAATACATCGATGTAAAAAATTTCTGTTGACAAAACCTCAGTTAATAATTTGATAGTAACTCTATCAGAAAATGGATTTGGGTAGATCTCTGCATTAGTATCTAATCCAACCTCAGTGGCATAAGGCGACCCGTAAATTTTTTCCGAAGCTTTCCAACTCGACCAAAGTGCATTGTCCAAATCGGCATTAATTAATTCAAGAGAATATCCATCTCCATCAGCAATTACAGGCCACGGAATTGTATCGGAATAAGTAACAGAATCGACCAATTGATTAAACCCATTTTTTAAAATTAATGTCTCGCCACTATTACTTAACTTTTTTTCGTATTGACCGAGCGCATCAAAATTATAGCTTTTTTTAAAAAGTATATTGTCATTCGTTAAAACCACTCCAGCCCCAGGTTTAATAATTTCATTGTTTGTAAATGTGTATTTAATGCCTTCTGAAAAAGCAAAACCACTTAGATTAACCGGACTATCTCCAAAATTCATTACCTCAATAAATTCGGGATAATCGTTTTCAGGATGATACATTATTTCATTAATCACTAAATTTTCACCATAAACATCATCAAACAAAAATAATTTTTCGGTTAAAGCACTCCAGTTATTATTTCCAGCAAAAATTCTTGCTTTGAGTATCGTGCTAGTTCCAATCGTAATTTTTCCATCATATTTAATGCCATTTATTGCTCCACCAACTAATCTTGGGTCAGAACCATCTAAAGTATAATAAATATATCCAGTTGCATTACTTGACAACAACAAGGTAATTTCCTTTATATTATCACCCTTCTCTTCCACTTCTATTATTGGTGGCATAAAATCGGGAAACAACATATTCCGACTATCTCTTAATTGCTCAATTACAATATCTCTTCGTTTTGGGATGTAATCTGCCAAAGCCTCATTTACTTCCGGAACCCAAAATTTATTTTTTGTATATGTGAATCCCGATACAGCTTCCCGATAATCCCCCCAACGAGCCGATTCCAGCACAATCGCTTTTTCTATTTCATTTTTTCTAATACTAAAATTCTTTTCAAAATTCTCAGGTGTTAAAGCGCCATTATTAAATAAATGTTTATACGTTGCATCGGCAAACATTAATCGATACTCCTCGTTTTCTTTTAATAAAGTATGTATTTCTGTGGGACCGCCTTCATCATTTTTTCTGGTATTGTCATAGTTTACCTCCAAATATCGCATAACATGCTCCGAATCCCAGGGATAAAACTGAAACCCAGATGATGTCAATCTATTTTTACCAGCATAAAAATTCTGATGTGCCCAATCGGAATTTCCCAAATAAAAATTCAATAACATATAATCTATAAAATCAGGCAAATCCACATACCGATTAAAATCCTCTAAACTTTTATATGTTGGAAATCCACCCCGGGCAACTTCCAACGTCGTCAAATAATATTGGTTAGATCCCGATACTATTTCGTCAGGGTTGTGTTTAATGACATCGAAATCTTCTCTTTCAGCATCCAGGTATTCCGAAAGAAATGCATCATCGGGTCTTTCGTGCAAATCACAAATTCCCCAAAATAAACCATTTAAAAACAGATTAAAATATCGTCCATGAAAACTTAATCCACCCATTTCATTGTACAAGTCGGAGGTTAATTGATCGCGTAAATAAAGTGCGTGTAATCTTTGTTTGTCATCCCATGGATGAATCCATGTTGCATTTAGCATGGCATCTACAACCAAGGTATTTATTGAATTTATTTCCGAATCAGGAAACAGATTATACTTTAAACGGGTTGATCCATATTCTTCTTTAAACAACAGGCGCATCGATTGTTTTGGCGATTTCCATTTAACAATACTTGTTCCTCCCTGATTTTGAACTCCACATTCAATTGCAAAACTTTCTTCGGTAGTATTGAAAATAAATTCGGCTGTTACTGGCTTTTCGCGGGTTTCATCCGAATTTGGATACCCAACATAAAGACCTGTTTCGTGATTAAACCACTCATCAACATCCATTGTAAGCGACAGTGAGGGAAGAGAACCAAAAGCCTCAATAATTCCTGAAGAATAATCGGGATGATTTATGACTTCAGGATCCATTTCATAATCTGCATCAATTTCTTTGGCACCACCCCAAATAGCAGGATACCCATTTGGACTTTTGGATTGTTTTGCTGATGATTCAGGGAAAATATAAGTATTTGTGTAAACTCTTGAATTTCCTGCAGGTGAAATTGCAATTGCTTTCACAACAATTGTCGAATCTATTTGAATTCCTTCAGAATAAATTTCTCCATTCGTATCTGAAGGCACGGAACAATCCAGTGTATAAAAAATATTTGCAGTTTGGTCGCTGGAAGTAATTATCAGCTCAAATGACTGATAATATAGTTCACGTTTGTGACTAAAATTGAGTTCCATTTCACCCGCCAAATACAACGTTCTGCCTGTAGTATTTCCCGGTGCCAATGACATTAATATAACCAGAAGAAGGACCGAAATATGGATTTTTAAAAATGAAACAGAATTCATGAAATTGGTTGAATTGGTTTATTAAATAAATGAATAGAAATTACAAATTCGATTCCGAAACAAAAATAGAATTCTTTTTTGCTTTTGTGCACCAATCAACGCTAATTTTCGGAAAGAGCACTCCAAACCCCATCAGCACTTGAATAAAACCTGGCTTTAAATTTTTTACCACGCTTAATTTTAATCCATTCAGAATATTTTTTTCCATGAACTATATTTTGTTTCATCCCGGGATTTGAACCATTGGTAGTATAATAAATATCTCCTTCAACAGAATTTGGATTAATCAATTCTATGCTCAATGAAGATTTTGAATTTTGATTGTGAACCTTAAATATCGGCGGCATGTATTCAGGAAATAATTTATTGTTTTTACTCTGAAATTGTTTTATAACAATGTCCTTCCGAAATGGAATATATTCCGTTAGAATTTTATTTACTTCAGCATCCCAATGTTTTTTAGTGTAAGTTATTCCCGACTTATCTTTACGAAAATCGCCCCAACGAGCCGATTCAAGAATAACAGCATCTTCAATTTCATTCTTTCTTAGTAAAAATATTTTTTCCAAATTTTCAGGAACCAAAACCCCATCGTTAAAACAATGTTTGTAAACTGCATCGGCAAACATCATTCTGTATTTCTTATTTTCCTTTAAATAGGCGTGAATTTCTGTAGGCCCGTTTTTATCATTTTTTAAGGTGTTGTTGTAATTCACATCAGAATAACGCATCACATCTTCAGAATCCCAGGTATAAAAACGGAAACCTGTTTTTAATTTTTTGTTTCTGGCAGCATAATAATTATGATGCGCCCAATCGTGGTTACCCAAATAAAAATTCAAAATCATATAATCGATAAACCAGGGAATATCTAAATATTCCTGAATCGTTTCAAAACTTTCATCGGTAGCTAGTCCTTTTCTTGCCAACTCCAACATTTCTAAATAATATTTATTTGAACCTTGCACAATTCTTCTTGGACTTTGTTTAATAACATCAAAATCCGTTCTTTTAGCTTCCAAATATTCAGCGAGAAATGCATCGTCGGGTCGCTCGTGCAAATCATACATTCCCCAATACAAACCATTTAAAAACAAATGAATAAATCGCCCATGAAAACTGAGCCCCCCCATTTCGTTGTGCAAATCAGATGTCAATTGATCTCTCAAAAAAATGGAAGAAACTCGCTGTTCTTCGTACCAGGGGTGCAACCATGTATTTAAGTAACCATCAATAACCAGGGTATTAATCGATTGAATTTCAGAATCGGGAAATAGCTTTCTTTTTAACTTTTTTGGACCATAAATTTCTTTGAATAACAAACGCATTGACTGTTTTGGCACCATCCAATTAATAATACTTGTACCACCCTGATTTTGAACACCACATTCAACAAAAAAATTTTGCTCGTTAGTGTTAAATATGAACTCAGCGGTTACCGCTTTTTCCCTTGATTCACTGGAATTAGGATAACCAATATAAAGTCCGGTTGAATGGTCGAACCAGTCTTTAACATTCATTGAAAGAGACAAGGATGGAATGGATTTAAACGCAGTAATAATTTTAGGTGCAAATTCGGGATGATTAATTACTTCCTGATCCATTTCGTAATCGGCACGTATTTTCGAATTACCTCGCCAGATTGATGGAAAACCCACCGGTTTATTGCCTTGCTTTGCAGATAATGCCGGGAAAATATAAGTATGCGTGTAAACTTTGGAAGTACAATTTATTGAACTTGCTATTGCTTTAACAACAATTGTCGAATCAATGTAAATCCCCTTCTCGTATTTTATACCATTTCCCGGGTTTGGGGTTGAACAATCGATTGTATAAAATATTTCTGCTTCTGCATAATTCGAAGCAATTATAAGTTCGAATGAATGATCGTAAAGATCTCTTTCGTGACTAAATGTAAGCTCCATTTCGTCGGTTGAGTGCAAAGATTTTCCATTTGTATTTGCAGTTACAAACAGAAAAAAAAGCACTATAAAAAGAAATGAGAGTTTTATATCAACCTTATAAATAGAACCATTAATCATAAAAACCATTTAGTGGATTGCAATAAAATCATTCGAATAAAACCTGCTAATTCTTTCCGAAAATAAGAATAAAATTCTTTTACTTCAAAGAATGACAAGGAAACTAAAACTTAAAAAACAGCTTTCCTCCTGAAATGCTGTTTTTTAAAAGTATTTTTTTGATTCTACTTATTCTTCCAAAACAAGCAACTCAATTTTCCGAAAATCGGTTGGTCCACTTTCCGCCTGAATAGAAATTGTTCCTTTTGAAATTATCTTGTTTCCATCGGCAGGTAATAATTTATCGTAAGTTGCATCTCGCGGATCGAGTTGCGGTTTTTCGTAATACATTACTTCTTCTCCATTTACAAAATGACGAAAACTCTCTCCGCCACGCACTTCAACTTCAACACTAACCCACTGGTCGCCGTGGTATGTTTTCGATTTTGAGTTGATACAATGTTGTTCGATCAACTTTCCGCCCATTTCAACATTGGTTCCCGGAGTACATAAATTCATGGTCGAACGTTCATCCTTTCCATTTCCTCCCAATAATTGTACTTCAATTGAAGTTGGGAAATCCTGATCCAGTTCCATCGATTCTGCGCTTTGTCCATGCAACATTAAACCATTGTTTCTGAATGCCCAACCTGGCCCGTTCTTAACTTGCTCGCCAACAAAACGGTATACAACCCGCAACCGGTAATTCGAAAATTCTCCTTTGTAAAACAAGTGTCCGAATTTTCCGTTCCATTCGTCCCAATTTTCATATGAAACCCGCAACAAACCATCTTCCACTCTAAACGTATTGTTGTAATTATTTCCCAATTCGTGTCCTTTGAATTTAATGTCCCAATTACTTAAATCTTTGCCGTTAAACAATTGAATCCAGTTTTCATCAGTTGTTTGTTCAACCGATTTTTCTACTGACTGCTGGGTTTTGGGTTTTGGGTTACAAGCTGAAAAAAGCACAATCAGCACAAATAAAACCGCTTTTGATGAGAATAAAAGTGTACGCATTTTTAATTTCCTTTTGTTTTTAACTC
>CAYZBC010000224.1:0-8770 GCA_964476535.1 uncultured Maribellus sp. | reverse complement strand
TATAATCATCCTCCTGTGTGCCAAACTTAACTTGCCATGAATGTTTCATCTTATTTAGATTTTAGAGTTTTCAAAGGTATTAGATGTAACTCACGATAAAATTTAATCATAATTGTTTGTGAAATATCACAGATTAAATTTCATGTTCGTTTCATTGATATTTTTAAACATTCACTATCTTATACATTTAAAAGGAGATTTTGTTTTAAAATAAACTCATTTTTGGCTAACTTTAAAGAAATTCTTTCAAAAATGGGACACGCCTATCCTTATCGTTGCGAGCATTGTGGTTTCGAAGAAACATTTAACCATGGACATGGATTTTTAATTCACTCGCAACCTGTGACTGAATATCTAAAACAGAACACGAAATTATTTCATTACAAAACACATAACCTGTTAAAAAAGTTAGCAAGTGAAAATGATAATTTGTATTTGAAAGCCGGATTTCAAGTTTATAAATGTCCAACATGTAAAGTACTGCGGGATAAAGTTGAGGTTGTAGTTTATGACAATGGAAAGGTGATTCATAAAAGTAGTTTCCGCTGCAATGAATGCCATTCGCGACTAAAACTCACAAATATTCATCGGCTAAAAAATGCAATTTGCCCGCGTTGCCACAAAAAAACATTTCAGATTAACCATACACTTAAAAAATTGTGGGATTAGTTTTTTGTCTGCAAATTCTTTTTATCGTTCGTTTGTTTTAAACAACATTCCAAAATGCGGAATTCCATCTTCCAGATATTCCCGCGTTACAACTTCAAACTCTAAATCTTCATAAAATTTTTGCAAATATTTTTGTGCACTAATTTTAATTTTTGTAGCGCCCCATTCTTTCAATATAAAATCTTTGGCTTCTTCCATCATTCTTTTGCCAAATCCAGATCCCCTTTCCGATTCTTTTACAATAACCCTTCCAATTGAACAATCGGGAAATCTTGAACCCGCCTTTAATAGCCTGGAATACGCCACAATTTTTCCATATTTTTTAAGGAATTGATGAACTGCATCTTTATCCAATCCATCTATGTCGTTGTAAACACAATTCTGTTCAACCACAAAAATTTCCGCCCTAATTTGTAAAATGTCATACAACTCTTCGGTTGACAAATCATTAAAATGCTTAAATATAAATTTCATCTGTTTATAATTGTTTATTTTTTAATGTAACAGATGGAACTCCAATGAATTATAATCATGCTTCTTTGAGTGATTTTTTCTCATGGTCGTTTCATATATTTTACTGAGCAATTAGATATCCGTATTGAGTAGATCTAAAAAAAGAGACTCGCCAAAAGTGTAAAAATTAATCCACAAACTGCAATTATAGATTCCATAACTGTCCAGGTTTGCAGGGTTTGTTTTTCGGTCATACCAAAATATTTTCCAACCAGCCAAAAACCGCTGTCGTTTACATGCGAGAGTAAAGTTGCTCCCGATGCAATTGCCAAAACTACCAGTGCTCGCTGCGGATCGTTTAAACCAAATTCGCTTAATATTGGCGCAATTATTCCGGCAGCTGTAATCATAGCCACGGTTGCCGAACCCTGTGTTACCCGAACAACAGCGGCAAGCAACCAAGCAAGTAAAATTGGTGGTAATGCCGAATTTGCCATCGATTCTGCCATTATGGTTCCGATTCCACTATCCACTAAGATTTGTTTTAGAACTCCGCCGGCGCCGGTAATCAGAATAATAATTCCGGCCGGGCCAAGTGCTTTTGTACTGAGATCAAGAATTTTTTGTTTCCCCATCCCACGTTTGAAGCCTAAAAAGTAGGACGCAAGCAAAGTTGCAATTATAAGTGCTGAAAACGGATGACCAAGAAAGACGAGTACATCCGTCCAGGTAGATTGCGAAACTATTCCTTTGTCAACTACCAAACCAGTAAAAGTATTCAATAAAATAAGAACCAACGGAATTGCAATTATTATTGCAATTAAACCAAATGGAGGAAGATTATTTTCGTCGTAACTTTTTTCTCCTGGTTTGTCGAATTCTACCGGAGCTTCAATATATATTCTTTTCGAAATGTATGTTCCCCAAATTGGCCCAGCAATTATCGCTGTTGGAATCCCTAAAATTACACCCAAAAGAATTACCCAGCCCAATTGCACATTAATAATATCGGCCACTGCAACCGGACCCGGAGTAGGTGGAATAAAACTGTGTGTTACTGCTAAACCCGCCAATAAGGGAATTCCATAATATAGAAGTGAACGTTTTGAGTCCCTCGCCAAAGCGTAAATTATTGGAACCAAAATAATAAAACCAACATCGAGAAAAACGGGAATTGCCACAATAAAACCGGTAACTACCATCGCCCAAGAAGCACGATCTGTACCAAATTTTTTCAAAAGGTAATGTGCCAGCGATTCTGCGCCACCCGAACTTTCAAGCATTTGTCCGAATATAGCACCCAAACCAACCACCGTAGCTACAAATCCCAGAGTGCCGGCCATACCATCCTGAATAGCTTTTGTAATTTCGTTTAGTGGCATTCCAGCTATTATTCCTACATAAATAGCAGTTATTAAAAGTGAAATGAAAGCACTTATTTTAAGTTTCAGTACCATAAAAAGCAATACTGCTACTGCTGAAACAACTATGAAAACAAGAAACGGCGTGGTCATTAATTTCAGTTTAGGATTTATGGTTTAAAGGTAGGATTAAAGAATAGTTCTGCAAATCTCAACCCACCCGATTTCGATAATAACGTGGCGACATTCCCATCTTTTTCTTAAAATCTTTGGTAAAATAATAAGGATCTGAATAACCCAAATGAAAAGATACTTCCTTCACTTTCATATTGGTATAATCAAGCAACTCGCATGCTTTTACTATTTTTAGGTGAGAAAAATAACTGATTGGCGAATAATTGGTTTCCTTTTTAAACAACGTTGTAAAATAAGTTGGCGAGTACCCAATTTCTTTTGCCAGTTGATTTAATGTAAGTTTTCTACCCAGGTTTTTACCCAGATAATTTATGGCTCGTCGAACAACCGGATTTGATTCATCCGCAATATCGTCGCTGGTTTTATTTGCATAAATAAATGTTGCTAAAAGGTGTCCGAAACAAAAATTTACATATTCCAAATTTTCATCGTGAAATCCTTTTGAAAGATTATTGAAAATTTCGTCGAACAACATTTCGCGGTTGGCAACCATATTATTCACCGAAGGAATCAGATTTCGCACCACTGAAAATTCTTTTCCCAACTGTTTTGCTTTTTTTCCATCAAATCGGGCAATTAAAAAATGTGTGTCAACATCAAGAACCGAATAGAATTTGAAAATCTCTCCTTTTGGAATGATAAAAAACTGATCGCCTGATACTGGAACTTGCTCCCCAAAAATCAGAACAATTCCGCTTCCCTTTGTGCAATATGCCAGCAGGTAATTTTCGAGTTTCGAATTAGAACTCCAAATCGTACCCGCTTTAACTTCAATTTCACCTATTTCAGTTAAATATAAATCAAGAGTAATTGCGTTTTTCTTTTGCTCTTCTATCAACGGAATTGGAATTCGAAAATAACGTTTTTCCCCTGCCATTTACTAAATTTCTTTTCGACAACTAAAATAAAGTAATATTTCCCATCTTTTTCAAAGAAAATACTATTTTTTTAAACTGATTTAACAATACATTTGTATAAAAATAAATATTACAATTAACCATGAGCGAATTATTATCGAAAATTGCAGATTGTATTGAGTTCGGAAAAATAAACAAAGCGTCTCCATATCCGCCACAAATGAAAGAACAGGACGGAGCTGATGAATTTACAAAACAAGCTTTAAACGAAGGAATTAATCCTCAAGACATTCTAACCAAAGGATTGATGATTGGGATGCAGAAAATAGGTGTGAAATTTCGTGAAAATAAAGTTTTTGTTCCACAGGTTTTGATGTCGGCAAAAGCAATGAGTACTGCGATGCTTCATTTAAAACCATTTTTTGCTTCAGGTGCAGTCGTACAAAAAGGCACATTTATTATTGGAACCGTAGAAGGCGATTTGCACGACATAGGCAAGAACTTGGTTTCTATGATGGTGGAAGGAAACGGATGGAAAGTAGTTGATTTGGGTACCGATGTAAAAGCAGACCAATTTGTTGCAGCATTGAAAGAAAACGAAAACGCATTTGTTGGTTTGTCTGCTTTGTTAACTACAACAATGGTTAACATGGAGAAAATTACCAAAGCTATAAAAGAAGCTGTTCCGGGAGCAATTGTGGCAGTTGGTGGAGCTCCGGTAACCGACGATTTCAGGCAGAAAGTTGGAGCCGATGCTTATGCCAGTGATCCACAAGGTTTGGTTGAATATCTGGATTCTCAGGTAGCTTAATTTTAGAAATAAGATTATAGTAGTGAGACAATGATTACTACATACAACTGGCGCTCTTCTCCGCAAAAAATATAGCGATTATTATTTACAATTAAATTGATTGGGAAAACCGAATTTTCTCGAAACCGAATTTTTATGTCTTATTTTTTAAGTTTTATAAATAATTAGAGATTTATTTTAAAACATTGAGAACGCAAGAAGTATTTTAAGGACGTCATGCTGAACTCGTTTCAGTTTCTTTAAGTGCAAAGAGATTCCGAAACAAATTCGGAATGACGTTCTAATTGGCTATCAGATTCTTTCTGTCTCATTCCTCAAATCTCACTACTAACTACTAGTAAAATGAAAGGATTAGAATTAATAAAAAAAGCATTTGCTTTAGAAAAAATAGAACACATTCCATGGGTTCCATTTGTGGGTGTTCATGGTGGTTTTTTAACCGGAGTTGATGCAGAAACTTATCTGAAATCTTCAAATGAAGTTGTAAAGGGTATTGATAAAGCAATCAAAGAATACAATCCAGATGGTGTTCCAGTGGTTTTCGATTTACAAATTGAAGCCGAAATTTTGGGCTGCGAATTGCAGTGGGCGCCTCACAATCCGCCTGCAGTTGTTACACATCCACTTGCAAACGGAACAAAATTAGCCGATTTAAAAGTCCCTGCAATAAACGATGGTCGAATTCCTGTGGCAATTGAAGCAACAAAAATTTTACGCGAAAAACATCCTAATATTGCTTTATACGGATTAATCACCGGACCTTTTACTTTGGCACTCCATTTAATGGGAACCGATATTTTTATGAAACTTTTCGAAGCGCCCGACGAGGTGTCTGAAGTAATGAAGTTCTGCACAGAAGTTGGACTTAAAATGTCGGAATATTTAATGGACGCCGGTTGCGATATTATTGCAGTTGTTGATCCAATGACCAGCCAGATTGACCCTATGACTTTTGACACTTTTGTTACTCCCTATGTTTCAGAGATATTTTCATTTATCCGAAAAAATGAGAAACTCAGCTCATTTTTTGTTTGCGGACATGCACAGCAAAACATTGAAGCAATGTGCAATTGTAAACCCGACAATGTTTCAATCGACGAAAACATTCCTTTAGATTTTGTAAAAGAAATTGCATTGAAAAAAGGAATAAGTTTCGATGGAAATATGAAACTGACGGTAGTTTTATTAATGGGCGACGAAGCTGATGCACGTGAAGAAGCATTAAATTGTTTAGATCTTGGTGGAAACACCGGATTTATTTTAGCTCCCGGTTGCGACTTACCAATGGATACTCCACCAGCAAATATAAAAGCAGTTTCCGAGTTGGTTCACGATTCATACAAACAAGATGTGGTACGAGCTTTAGATAAAAAAGAAAGCACACTCGAAATTTTCAATATGAAAGATTACGGGCAATCGGACAAAGTGATTGTTGATATTATTACTCTCGATTCCGAATCGTGTGCACCGTGCCAATATATGGTTGAAGCGGTTAAAAAAGTAGCCCCACAATTTGAAGGAGTGGTTGAATGGCGCGAACATGCCATCAAAAAAATGGAGGCCGTAACTTTTATGTCATCGTTAATGGTGAAGAATATTCCTACCATTTGTATTGATGGTAAAATTGCATTCGTTTCACAAATACCTCCTAAAAGTGAATTAGTTGCGGCCATTCAAAAACGTATCAATGAAAAGCTGAAGCTTAAAATTCAACATAAGAAAAGTGAAATATTGTTGCTTTGCGAAGAAAAAGAAGAGTATTCTTCTTTAAAACAAAATATTCATCGCGCAATTACTGAACTTGGTAAAGATGTTGAAATAAAGGTGATTTCTGACAAAGATGAAATGGCTAATTATGGTGTTTTGAAAGGACCTGCCTTGGTTAGCGTAAATTACAAATTGAAATCGGAGGGAATAAATCCTTCTTTGGAAGTTATTAAAGAATGGATAAAAGAATTGTAAATTAATTATTGTATTACTTTGTGCTACTTTGTGAAAGACCTTGGTGTTCTTTGTGGTAAAAAAAGATTACCACAGCGTACACAAAGAAACACACAGGGTTCAAAGAGAAACTAAATTCGAAATTATGGGAAAAATACTCGATCAATTAAAAAAAGGAAAAGTGCTGGTTTCAGACGGAGCCTGGGGAACTTTTTTGCAACAAAAAGGAATGGAACCCGGAGAGTGTCCCGAAGAATGGAACTTAACGCATTCAAAAGATGTTTTTGATATTGCAAAAAGTTACATCGATTCCGGTGCCGATATGATTGAAACCAATAGTTTTGGCGGTACAATATTTAAAGTTGGAAAATATGGACTGGGGGATAAAGTTTTCGAACTTAACAAAGCTGCTGCTGAAATTAGTAGAAAAGCTGCCGGCGATAAATTTGTGCTTGGTTCGGTTGGCCCCACCGGGAAAATCCTGATGATGGGCGATGTAACAGAAGAAGAATTGTATAAAGCTTTTAAAGTGCAGGTCAAGGGATTGGAAGCAGGCGGCGCCGATGCAATTATGATTGAAACAATGACCGATTTAGACGAAGCTCGCCTTGCAATAAAAGCTGCAAAAGAAAATACCAGTTGCGAAGTGTTTTGTACAATGACATTCGAAAAAACCGTCAACGGCGAATTTCGTTCGATGATGGGAGTTTCTCCAACGGATATGGTAAATACAATTATTGAAGCAGGGGCAGAATTAATTGGTGCCAACTGCGGAAACGGAATTGCTGACATGATTGGAATTGTGGAAGAAATTCGCAAAGCAAACAAAGATATTCCGATTTTAGTACATGCAAATGCCGGAATGCCAATTTACAACGATGGCAAAACAGTTTTTCCGGAAACACCAGATGAAATGGCAGATATGGTTCCCCGAATTATTGCCGCCGGGGCAAATATTATTGGAGGGTGTTGTGGTACTACTCCTTTGCATATTTCGCGAGTTCGGTTGGCGGTTGATGGAGAATAGACTTCTTCTTTCTTTGTGAAACTTCGTGTAATCCTTTGTGTACCTTTGTGTTAAAACAAAAGGTTGAACCACAAAGTAACGCGAAGTACACTCAAAGGCTCACAAAGTTTTTTAAATAGAAATGCAAAAAATACCATTCCACATAATATCCGGATTTTTAGGAAGCGGCAAAACCACTTTTCTAAAACGAATAATTGAGAAATATTCCTCTCAAACCAAAATTGGAATTATCCAAAATGAGTTTGCTCCGGCGAACATTGACGGAGCAGAGTTAAAACAATCGGGACAAGATTTTAATTTATTAGAAATTAACAATGGCTCGGTGTTTTGCGTTTGTTTGCTGGGTGATTTTGTGCGGTCGCTTGAGAAATTTATCGATGAATATAAACCTGACATCGTTGTTATAGAAGCTTCCGGACTTTCAGATACAACTTCTATTTCCGAAATTATTTCAGCAAGTTCGCTGGCAGAAAAAATTTATTTAGCATCGAATTGGTGTTTGGTTGATGCACAAAATTTTACAAAAGTGGGTTTGATGAAACAACGGGTTTCACACCAAATTAAAATGGCAGATGTTGTAGTAATCAATAAAATTGATTTAGTTGAAGATGGTCTTGAAATAATTCAAGAAGAAATAAAAAGGGCAAATCCTTTTGCTGAAATAAAAAAAACAACTTTTTGTGAAATTGATTTTGAAATGGGGAATTCAGCGATTAACAAATTCTATTTTGGTGAAGTGAAAACATTGGGTAGTCCCAATATAAATTCAATGGTAATAAAAAGTGGGCGAAAGTTATCGCATAATTCGCTGGTACTTTTTTTAAACGAATGGGCTCCAAAAGCTTATCGAATAAAAGGTTTTGTGAATTTGAATGAAGGAAAAACGACAGCAATTCAGTGTACATTCGATACGATTGAAATTATAGAAATAGAAAATGATTTTCATCCGACAGAGTTGATTGCGATGAGTGACCAGTTTACGATGAAAGAATGGAATAGAGATTTTAAGAAAATGTGTGGATTATAATTGTGCCCTTCGTCTTCGCTCAAGCTGACGATAAAAAAATTCGGGTGCGACGAATTCCCCTTTGCCATTTTTTTATACGTATTCAATCGAAAATGCGAATTTAAGTTCGCATCACCCAGGAAAAACAAAGACAACAAAATTTCTTCAATGTAAGTTATTATAGTAGTTACACCGCAGTTAATAGAATGCGAGAAAAGAATGAAGAATAAAAGGTGGAAGGCACAAACCCCACAAGAATTTTACCCGCCGGCAAGGGAAACGCCTCAATAATTTTTGAACAAGACTTCTTTAAAAGTTAACAATGAATTATGCTATGTATAGAAACGATATAAATTAGCTATTTTCGAGCCTCATTTTTTGCAGGTAAAAAAGCGTTATCTACTTTTGTGCTTTCAAAAAAAGAGAATAATAAAAATAAATAGATAGATT
>CAYZBC010000223.1:0-8791 GCA_964476535.1 uncultured Maribellus sp. | reverse complement strand
TATTAAAAAGTTACATTGAGACCGATGCTGTATGTTTTTTGTTGCGGATAATACCCATTATTAACACTTGGCATCTCTGGATCAACATATTTAAAATGACTAAAAGTTAATAAATTAGTTCCGGCAACATACACTTTTATACGGTCCGTTCCGGTATTCCAGCTTTTGAACATCGATTTAGGAAGAGAATAACCAAGTTGAAAATTCTTCAAACGCAGGTAAGTGCCGTCTTCTACCCACCAGGATGATGGCCATGCATTGTTTCCATTCGTAATAGTGCTCAAACGAGGATATTTTGCATTTGTATTTTCCTCAGTCCATGTATTTTCAACAAGATAATATGGCGCATTGCCATTACTGTAAAACGGACGAGTAAAAGCCGTATTGTCGTAAATGCCTGAGCCATAAGCGGCACTTAATTGATAATCGCACAATGCAACTCCTTGCCACAAGGCAGTTATATAGACATTTTTGTAAGTGGTATTCATTGTAAAAGAGAAGTTAAGTTCTGGCATCGTTCCGCGTCCGATTTTCACGAAATCATTCTGATCAATCCTGCCGTCACCGTTAACATCACTATAAATGAGGTCTCCCAAATATTTAGTTCCGGAAGGAGCAGCCGGTGAATTGTCTATTTGTGCCTGAGTCTGGTAAAGACCGATCGCTTGAAATCCATAGATATCACCCATTGAACGTCCAATTCCGTTTCTATTCCATGAAACTCCATCGCTGATCTGACGTGATAGAATCTTATTTCTTGACCATGCCAAACTTCCGTGCAATGTGTAGTTCCAATCATTGTTAATAGCTTTACTATGCTTTAGTACAAGTTCAAAACCACGATTTTCTACTTTTCCCGAATTTGCAACTGATGAATAGTTCCCTCCCAAAGATGGAGGCATATTACCTCCTTGTGCTTCAAGAATGTCGCTGGTTACCTTATAGAAATAGTCGAATTCTACTCCGAGCAATCCATTCCACATCGTCATATCAAGTCCGATATTATAGCTTTTGCTTCGTGACCAGGTCAGATCAGATATCACACTATTGAGTGTGTAAACGGCTGAAGCTGGATCTCCACCAAGCACATAGGAAGGTGATGTTGTAAATCCATAAGACGGAGTCCATAAATATGGACCTACATCGTTACTTCCTGATTCACCATACGATGCTTTTATTTTTAGAAAATTGATAGTCTTTGAATTCAAATTCGTGAAGAATTGCTCATCGGAGACCAGCCACCCCAAGGCCATTGAAGGAAAAAATCCCCAACGATTCTCAGGAGCAAAAATATAGGATCCATCATAACGAAAAGAAACTTCTGCGAGATATTTACTGTTATAGCCGTACGCCAAACGACTTGCAAAACTTCGGGTAGCCGAATTTACCATGGATCCAGTTACTGGGTTGACTCCTGTCGGATAACTCTGCCCCCAGGTGATGTCAATCGGATCGGAGAATAGAAATCCTGATTTACGTCCGGTCATTGTACTCCCATTTAATTTATGGTCTTCGTAAAGGAAAAGTGCATTCACATTGTGTTTCCCAATCTTCCGGCTGTATTCTATAGTAGGTCTGACCATCATTAAATCACGGAGCGACATAGATTTATCATAATTACCACCTTCTGTTGTTCCTGTAGCTCGTTTTGATGATATTTCCTTTGTAGCCTTATTATAGGCCATCACCTCATAGGAATTCAAATAATTACGATTTGCCATATTAGAGTAATCATAACTAAGGAATAATCCGGCTTTCAGTCCTTTTAAAAAGTCTATATGCGAAAAATCATATTCAAGTTTTGCGCTACCTTCAAACTGCCAACGCTGCATTTTCTGAAAACCTCCATTTTTGACACTTGCAATTGGGCTATGGATTACAGATCCGTTTTCCGTCCATCCGGTATATTCTTCTTCATAAGTGGGTTGAATAATCGGAATAGCGTTTATCGCTTGTTCAATTGGATTCATAAAAACTTGTTTCCCTAAACCAATTCCAGGCCAGTTTCTGTCCTCAGAAAATGCCCCAATATTTAATGAAAGATTTAAATTCTCTGCAATCCTGGCGTCAATATTGGAACGGATATTATATCTTTTATAGTTAACACTGTTAATAATTCCATTCTGATCCAATATGCCGACACCTATATAATATTTAACTTTTTCTGTTCCTCCGGTAGCAGAAATATTATGCTTTTGAGTAATTCCAAAGTCTTTGAAAAGCAAGTCTAACCAATCTGTATTTCCATAAATTCCGGTATTGTCACCGTTTATTACTTTAGTCTGGATGTCTGCGTCGAAAGCCTGTCCAAGCCCATCCATTCCAGATGCTTTGTTATACCAATACAAATAGTCGGATCCGTTAAGAAATTCAGGAAAAGCGGAATTTTGAGAAATTGTCGCTGATGCATCATATGTTATTGTAGCCTTACCTTCTCTACCTTTTTTTGTTGTAATGAGAATTACTCCATTGCCCCCCTTTACTCCATAAATAGCCGATGTAGCAGCATCTTTTAAAACAGAAACATTTTCGATGTCTGAGGGATTTACTGTGTTTAACATTCGTTCAACTCCATCAACAAGAATTAATGGACTTGAGTTTGTAAAGGTGCTTAACCCTCTAATACTTATTGACGTTTGGTCATTCCCTGGCATACCCGAACGTTGTATACTTGTTACTCCGGCCAATTTACCTGTAATCATTGTAGAAACATTGGGCATCGGGGCAGACATCAATTCATTAGATCCGATTTGAGAAACGGAACCTACAAGATATTTTTTCTTCTGTGTACCGTAGCCTACCACGATAACTTCATCTAATCCGGTTAATTTCTCTTGCAAAACAATATTGATAATGCTATTCTCTCCAACTTTTACCAATTGTGTTTCGTAGCCCAGAAATGAAAATTGCAAAGTAGTTTCTTTTGAGGGCACAGCTATTTGATAACGACCATCAATATTTGTAATTGTACCATTTGCGGTGTTTTCTTGCACTACAATAGCTACGCTGGGTATTGTATTTCCCTTTGCATCAACAACTTCACCTTTAACATCTACGGATGATTGTGCGCTCAGCCCCAATGTGCAGATAAACATTAAATAGAATGACAAGTGCCAAAATTTCATTCTCTTACATTTAATATCTTTTTCCCTTATAATAAATTTGATCATAGTGTTAGTTTAAATAAAATTAATGGCCATAACCATCACATTATAAATACGTAAGCTCTTGGTTACACCCGGTTAAGTAATGTAACACCCGGAAATCTACTCAGGAAGAATCATTTTCTTTAATAAACATATAATATCAACCTTGGTAAACTATTGATAGATACTCTGATTTTTATCGACATTTTTTATATTTCGATATTATAACATCAGTTATCTCAATAATATCTTATAACTTTTTAGTGATACTCCGAATAATTATTAAATTTAGTCCTCCCTTAAAACATGAAGAATAATTCTGACACTCAGAATAATTTGCTGCAAGATTATACATATTTTTGAAAACAACAACATATATATTAAATATATTTATTAAATATATCATCTACATAAAATCTATTTATTATATCGTCTTATGGGTATTATTGTTAAATTTACACTCAAATAAAAACAATGGATTTCATTTCTGGATTTCTGATTTATTGTGATGTAAATTGTGAATGAGATACTTGATGCCTCCAAGGCAGACCTAAATTGCTAATTATAAATAGTATTTTAGTCGGGAATTTTACCACTGGAATAAGCGATTGGAAAGAGATAATTCAGAAAAATAATCCTTTCTATATTTTTCCATGAGAATTTTTATTTTTTTATTGCACATGTTTGAAAAGAAAAATAGAATGACTGTTGACAAAAACGATAAATTTGTATTTAGAAATATCCTATAAAAACCTGTTGAATGAATACAACTGGTATCTTGATTAAAAGAATTAAAAAATAGTTTATGAATCTCTCTATTTTATTGGATTATCCTGAGGATATATCCCTTTCAGCTCTTAAGCTAATAAAGCTTAAGAAGAGCGTAATTAAACGCCTGACGTTGACAGGTGAAGCAACAATTGCTGAGTTGAGTAAAGAAACTGACTTTAGTATACCAACTGTTACCAAAATCATTTCTGAACTAATTGAAGAAGGGATAGTTTACGAAATGGGTAAGGCAGGGACCCCAGGAGGGAGACGACCATCACAATACGGTATTAATCCAAAAGCCAGATATTATCTGGGTGTTGAAGTGAAACAAAATTCAATAAGCATTGGAATACAGGATTTTACAAATAAATTCGTTAAACTATCTGAAAACATCTCTTATACTCTCGAAAACACCCGGGAATCTCTTTCTTCTCTTTGCTCAATAATCAACCAATTTGTAATTGATTCCAGAGTCCCACATGAAAAAATTATTGGAGCTTGTATTAATCTTAGCGGTCGTATTAACTCGCGCAAAGGTTTTAGTTACAGTTACTTTTTTTTCGAGGAAAAACCACTAAGTGAAATTATTGAATCGCAGATTCACATTAAAACTTTTCTTGAGAATGATACACGTGCCATGACTTATGGCGAATACAACTGTGGCGTAGTTAAGAACGAAAAGGATGTTATTTTTGTAAATATTGGTTGGGGTGTTGGGATTGGGATTATTAATAACGGTAAATTATATTATGGCAAGTCTGGTTATTCGGGTGAGTTTGGTCACAGCCCCGTATTCGACAACGAGATTATTTGTCAATGTGGTAAAAAGGGATGTCTCGAAACTGAAATATCGGGCAATGCATTAGAACGGAAATTTAAAATGTCTCTGGAGAATGGTTCAAAGTCAATCCTTTCTGGGAAAATGGCTATTGAGGATATAACAGTCGATGACATTCTGACTGCAATTATCGACAATGAAGATACTCTGGGAATTGAAATTATTGAGGAAATCGGAGGGAAAATGGGTAGATACCTTTCCATGCTTATTAATATTTTTAATCCTGAGCTTGTCATACTAGGTGGTGCGCTCTCCGAAACTGATATGTATTTACGATTACCCATCCAAACCAATATTCACAAATATTCACTTAGTCTGGTGAGTCTCGACATGGAATTGAAAATTTCCAAACTAGGTTCAAAAGCCGGAGTAATCGGAGCTTGCTACATCCTCAGGGACAAACTCTTCTATAGTGACTAATTTATCTATGACTGATTTTCATCCAATATCAACAGCAATTTTAAGATCACATTTTTTATTGTCCATCAAGCGGTCCATCAAGTTTTATCACTTTAATTATTGAATAACAAAGTACTTCTGCTGTAATCAAACAAATATCATTGCGTTTAGCTCATGTCGACTCCTGCAATAGATATTCATGTTTTTATTATTAAATTAATTTAATATATACTGCTAATTAAAAAATTTAATTAATTTAGCGTCGTTAATAATAAGTAATTCATCCAAATTTTAATGACAAAACGTAGGCTAAAACAATTCATCGCGATTTTCATAGTTGGGATAAGTCTTACATCATGTAAAACAAAAGAACAAATTAAGGAAATTGACCTTCTGATCGTTGGTGGCACTACCAGTGGGATTTCATCTGGACTACAAGCAGCAAGGCTCAATGTCCCAACATTAATAGTTGAAGAAACTTCATGGTTGGGAGGCATGATGACGGCGGCCGGGGTAAGTGGCATCGATGGGAATCATGATCTTGCTTCAGGAATATGGAACGAATTCAGAGATAAATTAATATCTACTTATGGTGATAGAACTGTACTTAATACCGGATGGGTAAGCAATACTTTGTTTGAACCCCACGTAGGTGATAGCATTTTCAAATCAATGGCAGCGGCAGAAGAGCAACTTACGGTAGTATTTGGTTATCATTTGTCCGAAATACTTAAAAAGGGAAATAAAGTTACCGGTGCTGTTTTTGAAAATGAGCAAGGGGAGCGATTATCTGTTCGTGCAAAAGTGATTATTGATGCGACAGACTTGGGCGATGGATTGGCAATGGCCGGTGCTGCTTATGATTTAGGAATGGATGCTAAATCAGTAACTGGTGAAAAAAATGGCCTAGAAGTAGCCAACAATATTGTACAAGATTTGACTTGGGTAGCAGTTTTAAAAAACTATGGTGCCGGTGCCAATAAAATTATAAATAAACCAGAAAATTATAACCCTGAAATTTTCAGAGGATCTTGCGCAATGACTGTTGATTCGATTCTGATTGATTGTGACAAAATGCTGACTTACGGCCGTTTGCCAGGAAATAAATACATGATTAACTGGCCAAGGCATGGAAATGATATTTATTTGAATGTCGTAGAAATGAATTGGGAGCAACGCAAAACAGAACTTCAGAAAGCAAAAGAACGCACACTTGGTTTTATATACTACATTCAAACCGAACTTGGATTTAAACACCTTGGGTTGGCCGACGATGAATTTCCAACAGAAGATAAACTTGCACTTGTTCCATACCACCGCGAAGGAAGACGTTTGCGAGGAATTCAAAGACTAACCATTAATAATGTGCTGGATATTTATGGCGGGCAACCGTTGTACCGAACCGGGATTTCCGTTGGCGATTATCCTGTAGATCATCATCATGACTGTAATCCGGATGCACCTGAAATAATTTTTCCTGCAATATCATCCTTTAATATACCACTTGGTGCACTTATTCCTGAAAAAATGGATGGATTAATTGTATCGGATAAAGCAATTTCTGTTTCCAATATCATAAATGGAGCTACACGCTTGCAACCCTGTGTTCTGCTTACAGGTCAGGCAGCAGGTGCACTTGCAGCACTGAGTATTAAAAACGATTTGAACGTTCGCGAAATAAACATCAGGGAAGTACAGCAAACACTATTAAATGCTGGAGCTTATCTTATGCCTTTGTATGATGTTAAACCGGATGACAAAGAATTTCAAGCTATTCAAAGGATAACTTCTTGCGGTATCCTGAAAATAACAGGAGAATCGTATCATTGGGCTAACCGGAGCTGGTTTTATCCTGACACAACCATAACAATAAAGGAGTTTACAGAAGGATTAAATAGCTTTGATAATGCAATAACAGTTTCAAACAATCTATCGTTATTAACCATTCAGAAAACCTCCGAATTAATTTCAGATCTGTGCAACATAGATATTTCCGATGATTTTCAGAAAATATGGAGTACCAGAATGAATCGAAAATACAACATTAAACTAACTGTAACAAAGAGAGAATTAAGTGTATTAGTAGATGAATTAATTCATCCGTTTGAAACTAAAACAATCGATTTTGATGGGAATTACAACTAGATTATCAAGGGATATTCAACCAAATAATACAAAAATAATTTAAGTATATGATAAACGAATTGGCAAAATATACAGGACAATACAGGGATGAGTTGCTGGAATCAGTCGTGCCCTTTTGGATGAACCACTCTAAAGACCCCATTTCAGGAGGATATTTTACTTGTTTAAACCGGCGTGGTGAAGTTTTTGATACTGATAAATTTATGTGGCTCCAAGGTCGCGAAGTTTGGCTTTTTGCAATGCTTTACAACCGTGTTGAGAAAAAACAAGAATGGCTAGAAATGGCTCTGCACGGAGCAAATTTCATGAAGGAACACGGTATGGATGATCAAGGGAATTGGTATTTTTCGTTAACCCGCGAAGGAAAACCGTTGGTTCAACCCTACAACATTTTTTCAGATTGTTTTGCTGCCATGGCTTTCAGCGAATTATATAAAGCAACCGGAAATGAAGAACACAAACAACTTGCACTTGATACATTTAGTAATATTCTGCAACGGCAGAATAATCCCAAAGGGTTGTACAATAAAGCTTTTAGCGAAACACGGCCGTTGAAAAGTTTTTCGCTTCCTATGATTCTATGTAATCTTTCTTTTATTATGGAAGATATTTTGGGAAGCGAACAAGTTAACAAAACCATTCAGCCACTTATTACAGAGGTTATGGAGGTTTTTTACGACAAAGAATCAGGTCTAATTCTGGAAAGCGTAACCATGGAGGGTAATTTTAGTGATTCATTTGAGGGAAGACTATTAAATCCTGGCCACACAAACGAGTCGATGTGGTTTATGATGGACCTTGCTGTTCGAAATAATGATAAGACATTACTAGATCGTTCGATCGAAATATTAATTCGTTCAACCGAAAAAGGCTGGGACAAAAAACACGGCGGCATCTTTTATTTCCTCGACATAAAAGGTCATCCAACACAGCAACTTGAATGGGACCAAAAACTCTGGTGGGTTCATCTGGAAACCCTGATATCAATGGCTAAGGCTTATCGGTTAACAGGAAATGAAACCTGTAAAGACTGGTTCGAAACGATACACGAATATACCTGGAAACATTTTAGAGATCCGGAATTCCCAGAATGGTATGGCTACCTCAATCGGGAGGGAAATCCACTACTGGAATTAAAAGGTGGAAAATGGAAAGGTTGTTTCCATGTGCCAAGAGGAATGTATGAAATATGGAAAATTCTGGAATAACTAAGGGAAAATTCAAACAAGGGACAACTACTAACAAATCAAGTACAATTCAGAATTATTTATTTTTTAATTGGGAAATTAAATCTATGAAACGACCATGCAATATTTTCCACAAACAAGCATGATTCTAATTCATGGGAATTCCATCGAAATGAGCTCGCGAATTCTATTGAATACCGATAAAATAAACGATAAAATGAAATAAATTCGTTTGAAAACTAACAATTTTAATGAGATGAAACATTCATGGCAAGTTAAGTTTGGCACACAGGAGGATGATTATA
>CAYZBC010000222.1:0-8799 GCA_964476535.1 uncultured Maribellus sp. | reverse complement strand
ATTCCAGTTCTGGCTTTTTATTATTTCTTGTGAATGAGAAAATGTAAAATCTTCCCGAAAAGCATTCAGAACAAAATTTAGGTTTTCTTCTTCAAATTTTGGAGTCGGAATATATGCTTCAAAACCGGTTTCTGTTTCTACAAAACTATCAAAACCTATTTTACCCAACTCGGCCGTTAAAACATCACGTAACCACTCTGCAAAAGGAGTAATGTTTATCGTAATCTTGTTGTAATCCATTTTATTCTAATTGTTGTAAAAGTATAAAAAAAGCCATCCGTCTGCTGACGGATGGCTCTAATATTTTTGTAAATACTAATAGTAACTATTTAGTACTTTTCTAGAATCCATTAATAATTCCGATAAAATCTTCAGCTTTCATTGATGCACCACCAATTAAACCTCCGTCAACGTCTTTGTTGGCAAATAGTTCTTTTGCATTACTTGGTTTGCAGCTACCTCCATAAAGAATTGAAGTTTCTTCAGCAATCTCAGCTCCAAATTTTTCTGTAATAATAGAACGGATATATGCATGAATTTCCTGTGCTTGTTCCGAACTTGCAGTTACGCCAGTCCCAATTGCCCAAATTGGTTCGTAGGCAATTATAATTTTTTTGAAATCGTCAGCTGAAAGTTTGAAAACTGTTTCAACCAATTGTTGTTTTACGTATTCGTTTTGTGTTTTGGCTTCCCGAATATCCAGAGCTTCGCCACAACAATAAATTGGTGTTAATCCGTTTTCCAGAACTAATGCTAATTTCTTGTTCAGTGTTTCACTTGTTTCTCCATAATATTCGCGACGTTCTGAGTGACCTAAAATTACAAATTCGGCTCCGGTAGATTTTACCATCTCAGCAGAAACTTCGCCGGTGTATGCACCTTTTGCTTCGGCAGCACAGTTTTGTGATGCAACACCAATTCTATTGGTATTTACCGTTTCAACTACTTTTGTAATGTGGGTAAATGGAGTTCCTAAAACGACAACTACATCGGAGGCACCCTCGCTGGCAACAATTGTGTCAACTGCTTTGGCTAACTTAATTCCTTCTTGCAATGTAGTATTGCATTTCCAGTTTCCCGCAACTATTTTTTGTCTCATATTATTGAATTTTAATTTATTAGATATTTTGAACGAAGACAAAATTAACAGCTAAAATGGGTTTTTGATGTTTCATTTTGTTTCGTCTTCAACAATTAATACCAATTTAATATCGAACAGGAATTTGTATATTATTGCTAAAACGATTTATTCTGTTATAAATTCTTCCTGAAATTCTTTGGGTGATGGAATATCGTTGTAATGCCATTTCCCAATAATATTCCCATCTTTTAAAACAAGCAATCCAGGATTAGAACGTATCATCGTTTTTAAGGTAATTTCATCACAATTAAAGAATTCGTACGGAGTATCGTTCTCATTTGCAAAAGCCATCGATTCTTCAGGCGCTGTGGAAGTGAGACAGAAAAAGGACATTTCGTTATTAATTACCCAATTTGCAAGTTCGTTGATTCTTTCCTGTGATTTTGTTTTTGATTTGTGTAAATCGTAAGCAACTAACATAAAAACATAATTATTATCGTAAATGAAAAAATCGATTATGTTTTCGCCGTCGGGTGTTTCCATTGTTAAATCGTGAATAGGTGGTTTATAACCTTCTACCATTAACTCAGATTCCATGTTATCGAAAACCCAGGTAACCGTGTCTTGCCATGGGTAATTATCCTCCGAAAACTTTTTAACCTTTCCGGTTTTTTTGTTCTTATAATAGAAAATGTTTTCGTAAACTTCTTGCTGAGCATCTTCCGGAGTTGAAATGGCATCTGGAATATTTACACCCACTTTATAGGGTCTGAAATCGAAAATGGGAAGATGATTGTACGATTGGAAAACAAGTGCGAAATAAATAATTAATGTTATTACGCCCAAAACAACAGGTATTTTTTTACCAGCCAGGTTTTTTGTTTTGTTTCTATTTTTGAAAATGATTATTGCAAGAATAATTAGGATCAGGTTTTTATATAAAGTTTCCCAGTTGGAAATAACTAGTGCATCGCCGAAACAGCCACAATCTGATACCGGATTTTTGAGGGCAATCCACAAAGTAAGCGGCAAAAAGAAACCCATAAAAAGCAAGGCCAGCCACGACGATAAACGTATAAATACATTTAATAACAATCCTACCCCAATTGCAAATTCCGCAAATGCAAGCAATATTCCCAGTGGTAAAGCAGCCCATAATAGCCATTCCAAGCCCATCGCATTAAAATAGTCTGTAAATTTATATGCCGATCCCCATGGATCGATTCCTTTAACAAAACCGGAAAAAATAAAAGTAATTCCAACTAGAATGCGGGCAGGGTGTTTAAAAATTTTCATGCTTAAATAATTTTATCTTTTGACGTTGGTTCAACCAACGAATTATAATTAAAAAAAAATGGTTGCAAGGTTTATTCCGTTTCGAATTCAATCTTAATTAACGCAAACACGGCATAATTTATCATATCCAGGTAATTGGCATCAACACCTTCCGAAACTAAAGTTTGTCCCAGATTATCTTCAATTTGCTTGGTTCGTTTTATTTTCATCAGAATTAAATCGGTATATGAACTAATCCGCATATTTCGCCATGCTTCGCCGTAATCGTGGTTTTTAGCTACCATTAAGGTTTTTGCCTGTTCAAAATAATTATCGTATAGTGACTGTGTTTTTTCGTTAGGCATTTCTTCCCCCGACGAGCCTAATTCCAACTGAATTAAGCCCATAATTGCGTAATTAATAATCCCGATAAACTCAGGTTTTATGCCTTCATCAACTTTCGAAATGCCTTTTTCCTCTATGTTTCTAATTCGATTCGCTTTAATATAAATTTGGTCGGTTACAGAAATTGGACGTAAAATTCTCCATGCTGTTCCGTAGTCCTTCATTTTTTTTGAAAAGATATTGCGGCATATCGAAATTGTCTGGTCGTATTGTTGGTTTGTTTTGTCCATATTTTGAAAACTGTATTGTCAGTATTTAATTTGTTTTGAAATTGATTTAAAGAAAAATGTAAATTTAATCTTTTTGCCATGAATGCATATAAGTATGTGTATTCATTTTAACAAAAATATAAATATTGGTAGGTTTTGATTACATTTGTACTCTTCATTTTGTTTAATTTAAAAGCATTGTAAACATGTTGATTACACAATCGGCAGGCAAATTTCTAAAGCGCAAAAATACCATTAATGTTGGGGGTGAATTAATTGATTTTACCATCCCAATTGTAATGGGTATTGTTAATGTTACGCCCGATTCATTTTTCGATGGTGGGAAAATGGAGGATGAAAAAGTCCTGCTAACTGCGGTTGAGAAAATGATAAATGACGGAGCGCGAATACTTGATATTGGTGCTGTATCAACACAACCCGGATCACCAGTTATTTCCACAAAAATTGAACTGGGCAGGTTGTTACCAGCTGTTCAGGTTATTCGTAGTAATTTCCCTAATATCCCCATTTCCATCGATACGTTTCGCTCGTGGGTGGCCGTTCGTATTATTGATGAATTTGGCCCAATAATCGTAAATGATATTTCGGGTGGAACTTTGGATTCAAAAATGTTCGAAACCATTGGAAAAATGAGGGTTCCCTATATTTTGTCGCATATTCAGGGGACTCCACAAACCATGCAGGATGATCCTCAATACGACGATTTGGTTAAAGATGTCTCAACTTATTTTGGGGAGAAAGTAAAACGATTAACAAAGTTTGGCGTTTTGGATGTGATAATTGACCCCGGGTTTGGGTTTGGTAAAACGGTTGAACACAATTTTGAATTGCTGAACCGTTTAGATTCGTTTAAGGTTTTTCAGCTTCCGGTAATGGTGGGGATGAGTCGTAAGTCGATGATATGGAAAGCCCTGGAGAATTCCCCGGAGGAGGCGCTTAACGGAACGACAGTAGCAAATACTTTGGCTTTAATGGGTGGTGCCGATATTTTACGTGTTCACGATGCAAAAGAAGCAGTTGAAGCCGTAAAGATTTTTTGTGAAATTAAAGCGACAATTAAATAATGATAGCGTTTATCACAATTCGGTTTCTCGATATCCTCGATATTTTCCTGGTGGCGCTTTTGTTATACCATTTGTACCGATTAATAAAAGGTACGCTTGCTTTTAATATAGTAATTGGGCTGTTTTCGTTATACCTTTTTTGGTTGGTTGTAAAAGCCTTAAATATGGAATTGTTGGGTTCAATTATGGGGCAATTTATTGGGGTAGGAATTTTGGCTTTAATTGTAGTTTTTCATCCTGAAATAAGAAAATTTTTAGTTTTTATTGGCACAAATTATAATGTGAACAAAGTTCTGTCGTTGGATAAATTGTTCGGAGCTGGGAAGGTTAAAACAATTAACAACGAGCAAGTTGACAGTTTGGTGGATGCATGTGTTTCTATGGGAAAATCAAAAACCGGAGCATTAATTGTTATTACCGGAGTTTCAGATTTATCCGATCAGGTTAATACGGGAGAAAAGATAAATGCAAGAATCTCGTCGTCGTTAATTCGCTCTCTTTTTTTTAAGAATTCACCTTTGCACGATGGAGCTGTAATTATTAGAGGAAATAAAATAGCCGCCGCCGGTTGTATTCTTCCCTTAACTCTAAAAGAGTTGGACCAAAGTTTGGGATTGCGGCACCGGGCAGCAATTGGTATCACCGAAAATACAGATTCTGTTTGTATTATTGTTTCAGAGGAGAGAGGTTCAATTTCCTTCGCACAAAAGGGCGAATTAAAACGCAGAATCTCGAAAGAGGTACTTACAACACTTTTGGAAGAAAATATTCAATCTCCAAAATAAATTTCCGTATTGTTAATTAGAAAGGTTATTTGAAACCCATATTTAGTTAAGACAATGAATAAAATTTGTGAAATATTGGATATTAAATATCCCGTTATTCAGGGAGGCATGGTTTGGTGTTCGGGTTGGGAATTAGCTTCGGCGGTAAGTAATGCAGGAGGTCTAGGCTTAATTGGTGCAGGTTCGATGCATCCTGACACTTTGGAACAACACATTCTAAAAACTAAGGCAGCCACAACAAAATCATTTGGAGTAAATGTTCCTTTATTGTACCCTGAAACCGAAAAAATAATGAAAATTATTGTTCGGCATAAGGTCCCGGTAGTTTTTACTTCTGCCGGTAGTCCTAATAAATGGACGGGTTGGTTAAAGGGAAAAGGAATAAAGGTGGTACATGTAGTTTCCAGTTCATTTTTTGCTAAAAAATGTGAAGCTGCCGGAGTGGATGCTATCGTAGCAGAAGGTTTTGAAGCCGGTGGTCACAATGGACGAGAGGAGACAACAACCTTAACTTTAATCCCATCTGTGCGAAAGATAACTAGTTTGCCGTTGCTGGCAGCCGGAGGAATTGGTTCCGGTGAAGCGATGCTGGCAGCCATGATTCTTGGAGCCGACGGAGTTCAAATGGGTTCAAGTTTTGCGATTTCCGAAGAATCTTCGGCTCATCCCGATTTTAAAAAGTTGGTGACGGAATTGGATGAAGGAGGAACAAAATTAGCATTGAAAAAACTGGCTCCAACCCGATTGGTTAAAAATAATTTTTACGAACAAGTAGACAGGGCGGAGAAATTGGGAAACTCAGTTGACATGATGCGGGAATTATTGGGACATAGCCGTGCTAAAAAAGGGATGTTTGAAGGCGACCTCGAAAACGGAGAATTGGAAATTGGGCAGGTTTCAGCTCAAATCTATGAAATTCTTCCTGTTGCTGAAATTATGAGAAAATTAATGGCTGAATATAATTCTGCAAAAATGAAATTAGAAGAAACGGATTATTCTTTTTAACAGCCAGATTTTTGTTTGAATACGAATGATATGGAATAATAATTTGTATGAATCGGGAAAATCTGTGCTATTTATATTCAGTTTCATTTTTAGCCATACTATTTTGAAGAGGAATTTTTGGTTTGGTACGTTCGTCTAAATTTAAATATTGCATGGTTATAAAAGTGTAGGGAATAATCCAAAAGAGAGAAGAAACAATTGTGGATAATCCTATAAAAATCCAATACGATTGAGGTTGTTCCACCAAGCCCGGTTTCATAGAATTCATGACATTTGTACTTGCACTGAAAATCGATGAAGGCAGGGATATTACAAAGCTCATCACCGAGATAATAACAAGTCCAATAATGTTAAGTAAAAATGTATTCCACCATTGCGATTTTACCAAAATCCAAGAGCGCAAAAATGCATTTCCAAGCCCTTTTTTTTCAAACATGAAAATAATAATTACCAAGGAGAAGGTATTTGCAAAGTAAATTCCTGGAATAATAAAAATAAACATTCCAAACATCACAACGGCAAAAAGAACGATACTGGCGCTCAAGGCAAGTAGTCCGTTAGAAAATAGGAGAGGCGTAATTTCTGAAAGTTCAAAATTACCTTTCCCTTTTTTGATGTAAATTTCGAGATAGGAATAGAAGGTGCCAATTAATAATGATTGCACAAAAATTCCAAACAACGAAAAAAGTAAAAGATTAAGATAAACCGGACCAATATTTGCCATCATCGATTCCGGATTTGATAAATCAAGTATTCCAATAACTTTCATTTGAACGTAAACCGCAACAATACCATAAAGTATAAGAAAGGGTAAAACGTAGGTGAAAATTAATTTTGAAATGGGTTTATATTCTTGTCTTATAAATGCAAAAGAGTCTGATATTATCTCCGATAATTCTCTTTTTTTTCTGAACTCAATCTCTTTTTCAATCATGCAAAATGAAAATAAATGAAATTTATTCGAAGGTTTTTAGTTCTATTTTATATTTGTTTCGTTCGCTGGCACTACGCGAAATAAGTTCTCCAAGGAAACCGCCAAGGAAAAACTGTGCCCCAATAATCATCGAAGTTAAGGCAATGTAGAAATAGGGACTGTTGGTGATTAAGTGTCCTTGAATTCCATGTTGCAATTCAATAATTTTTTGAACGCCCAGCCAGATTGCAGCGGCAAATCCAACAAAAATCATTAATACTCCCAATATCCCAAAAAAGTGCATGGGCCGTTTTACAAACCTCGAAATAAAAGTAACCGAGAGCAAATCGAGTGGTCCGCGAATAAAACGTTCCAGACCAAATTTGGTAACTCCATATTTACGTTCGCTGTGAACCACCACTTTTTCCCCAATTTTCTTGTATCCTGCCCATTTTGCCAGAACAGGTATGTAGCGGTGCATGTCGCCATAAACCTCAATGCTTTTAACTACATTTTTCCGATAGGCTTTTAAACCGCAATTCATATCGTGCAATTTAATTCCTGTCATCCGGCGAACTGTCCAGTTGTATAATTTGCTTGGAATATTTTTCGAAAATACAGGATCGTAACGTTTTTTCTTCCAGCCCGAAACCAAATCAAACCCGTCCTCTTTTATCATTCTAAAAAGTTCGGGTATCTCATCGGGGTTGTCTTGAAGGTCGGCGTCCATTGTAATTACCACATCTCCCTGTACCACATCGAAACCACAAAACAAAGCAGCAGATTTTCCGTAGTTGCGCCAAAATTTAATCCCTTTAACAGAATTGTTTGCCAATTGAAGCTTTTCAATAACCTCCCACGAATTGTCTTTACTGCCATCGTCTATCATTACCACTTCGTACGAGAAATTACCCTCGGCCATTACTTTATCTATCCAGGAAATTAATTCGGGAAGCGATTCTTCCTCGTTAAAAAGAGGGACAACTAAGGAAATATCCATATTTTATAACAAGTTGAGTTTTATTCAGGAACCTTGTCGGTTGGGTTCTTTTTAATAAAAATTGATGAAATTAAGCTAACAATAAGTCCAATAATTACAGAATTTAATAATGCACCCCCTGCCAGAATTACCGGAGTTTGAAATTTTTGTTGCATATCCAAACTCATTTGAATTTGATCTTCGCTCATTCCACGGTCCAGAAGTGTTGTCATGGTTTGTTCTTCCATGAATAACAAAAATTGCTGGTAATAATCAGGATCGATTACCGCATACAAAAGGTAAGTAAAAACCATTGAAATAACACCGACTGAAAGCATTGAAATAACCGCAACTCCAACTCCTTGCCCGTAAGTAAGAATGTTGTCTTGTTGCTTTTTGTAGGCAATTTGAACGATTATAATACCCACTATTAAAATACCAATAGAGATGTATCCGGCTATTTTGTTGAATCCCAAGCCTGTTACATAAAGAATTACGCTGTAAAGAGTTACAACAATCGCTAGGTAAACTCCCAGCACTAATCCCGATTTCCAAATTGAATTAGATTTTTCTTCCATAATAGATTTTTTAATAAGGTTTTGACAAAGATAAGTTTATTTTTTAATCTCAATTCATAAATATAGTTATGAATTTAACATTGAGATTGAATATTTTTTAATTGATTATCTGATGGATAAGTAATGAAAGCACAGAAAAATTACAAGTCAGCAATATTTTATTTGGTGGTACATTAAAAATTTCTACTTTTGTCGCCGGGTAAGTCCTGTGCGATCAGCTCCTGCTGAATCCCCCCAGAGTCGGAAGGCAGCAAGGGTAGGTGGTTGAGCGGTGCGACACAGGTAGCTTACCCACTTTTTTTTAACGAAAAAAAAGGGATAAAAAAGATTGAAAAAAAATCTTGCAGATTAGAAATTTAATTCCTTACTTTGCGCCGCTGTTTTAGGAAAAACAACGTTCTAAACAAGTTTGAGACTTAATATAAAAATGCCGAATTAGCTCAGTTGGTCAGAGCACGTGATTTGTAATCTCGGGGTCCTCAGT
>CAYZBC010000221.1:0-8842 GCA_964476535.1 uncultured Maribellus sp. | reverse complement strand
TAATTGAGAAAAGAGTTGAAAAATTTGGGAATTTAGCTATTCTCTTTTATGAAACCATAACCGGACTTGTTCCATCCAGAAATACCATTAATAATTCTCCTGCTTCATTAAAAAGTACAATTCTATTTTTGTTTATCCACAAAGCGCAAAGCAAACCGCAGTAGTTTTCCCATTTTAAGGTCATTTTAACCACATATACAGAACTGAATTCTTCTGATTCAATGGTTTCATCTCTTGAATTGGTAGTAGGAGAAGTGTAACTTTCATGGAATGTAACTTCAACCTTGTATTCAAAATTAGCAGAGAGAAAAAAATTATCCTTTTTGTGAGAATTAAAATCATCAATTAAATCGGAGTAAAAATCAATGGCATGAATGGTAATTGTAAATGGCAGATAAACACCATCGAAATGGTCGTAAAACCAATGTCTTGTTTCAGGAACTTCAATACCAGACCATGAAGCAGCATCGATTACATCTTCGCGAGGTGGATAATGTTTTTCCGCCGCATCAATTAATCCTTCTTCAAATTCACTGGACGAAATTCGTTCTATGGATTTTGTGTAAATTCGTTCAACTTCGGATTCGCTGTTTTCTTTATTACACGATAAAATAGCAAAAATCAGACAGAGAAAAAGGATAAGTGATTTTGAAATTCTAAACATTAGAAAGATTTTTAATGTTTGAAGATAATACGTAATTTATTTTAAATGGGTTGCAGATGGATTTTTTTCATTCGATTACAAGGACAAAACATACTCCGATAACTGCTCAATTTCCTCCTCCGGAAGCTCATTTCTTAGGCCATGTTTTTCGATGGAAAAAACTTCTTCCATCGTAGCACATCTCCCATCATGCAAATAGGGACCAGTTCGCCAAACTTCGATTAGAGTTGGTGTGTCCCAGGTATTTTGATGATCATATTCTTCCTGTCGGCCCATTTCATGTTTTTTCAGATCGGTAAACCAATTGCCGGAGTGGCAAAAATTACAACTTTCATTTTCAAAAATTATTTTCCCCTTTTTAGCTTTTTTATTGAGTTGGCCATTTATTAAATGTGGACTTGGAACTGCTTTCAACGAACGCAAATATTTGTCAACGGCCATTGCGTGTGCTTCCTCTATTTGAGTAAACTGAATGTGTGTAAACCCGGCTCTGACCCCTGCCTCCGCATTCAGACGAATTCCGGTAATCATCGCCGGTGGTGTTTCGTGCGCCAGTAACATACTTTTGCAATTTTTGGGATTTCCCATTCCATCGTTTAACAAATCCCAATTTAATCCATCGGTTCGCGCCTCATCGGGATGACATCCGTTGCACGACTGCCACCCTTGAAAACAATAGGTTGCATCGTTGAAATACATTTCACCCAAACGGACTTCATCCATTTCAGAAATTTCATTTAATTGAATTGATTTTACGACAGAATTGGATGAGGCCTTTAAATCAAAAATAGAAATATTGTCGGTAAAATAGTTGGCCACAAAAAGTTGGTTGTTAAACGTTTTTAGTGTCCGCGGGCCATTTCCATCTGCTTTAATTCTGTTTCTAATATCGGATAAAAATCTCAGGTTGTACGACAACGAAGCTTTATCGGGATACGATTCGAGTTTTTCAATAAACTTTGGATAATCTATTTTGCTGAAATCGTGTGTTCCTGAATGTGCCACAAAAATAAATGCTTCGGTACACTCAACTCCCCACGAACCAGCTGCTCCATATTCCGGTTCATCCAATAAAACAGTTGCCACAAATTTCAATGTTGCGGTATTTATTACACTCAAAGCGCTGGTATTCATCCAACCTTGTTCCAATTGGGTGGTTGGTACTTGGAAACGCCCAAGGTTGTGCGAAATAAACAGATATTTTCCATCTACAGAAAGTGCCATTCCGCGCAGTGCATTGCTGCCATTTGCCAGTTGAATATGTTTTAGCGGTTTTTCAGTTTGAAGATCGATAATTGTAATCTCGGAGGTCACCGTGTCACGATCGGCGCGATTTATGGTAAGAAAATTGGCGACAAAAAGATACTTTTCATCTTTTGAAATTTCAAGTTGTTTCGGTTGGCGCAAAACAGGAATCCGATTGGTTTCTTTTTTATTTTCGAGGTCAACTACAGAAATATCGTTGGAAAACTGATTCGCAACGAATGCTGTTTTATTGTCTGAAGTTGTTGCAATATCGCAAGCTCCGTGACCAACTTTTATTCTCGATTTAATTTCGAGACTGTTTTTGTCAATCACCAATAATTCACCTTCTGAATAAGACTGGGTAAGCAATAAATTGTCGCCTGCAATTTTTACAGCTTTGGGTGTACGTTCTGTTACCAGCGATTTATCAAGGCTAAAATCAAAAAGATTATATACTCGAATTTCGTTGGCTGTTTTTCCGGCAACAAAAAGTTGATTTAATTTTGCGTCAATGTCAAAATCGGTGGGAGAAAAAAATTTTGGATTGTTTTGGGCTGATAAATTTATAAATGCCAGAAAAGAGATTAGTGTAAAAATTGTTTTTGTTTTGAACATCGTTTTTTATTTGTCCTTGTATTTTGTCATTTCAAAGGAAGCTTAGCTCAAAAATCTGTTTTTTGCTAAAAAATTCTTTTTAGTGAGCCTCCGGTTCGAAATGAATATTACGTTGTTTGATTCTTGTTATTTTGAATCTGTTTTGTCATAAACCAATTTTCCTTCCGTAACAGCTTTGTTATTTTCCTTTTCAACCAGTAAACGGTTCATGTATTTTTTTAATTGAATTTGTTGTTCCTCGCAAGGTTCAAAACTTTCCATGTCGGCACGGGGCAATTTTTCCAGTTGCTTTTTCCCGGCTTCGATAATTGCCAATGCTTCCAAATATTCGGCACCCTTCATTTGTATTGGAAGCAGGCAAGGGCTCAACTCGGGTCGTTCGAACGAAATTTGTGGTCCCAATTTCCGCTGATGATCTGCCAACTTGTTAAAATCAACTCCGGTCAATTCGCTTAATCGTTTTGTTTGTTCAAAAGTCAACGGACTTCTTCCGGCCGGATTATTCGGGTAAGCCGATTCATATTCAGGGTAATAAACCCCATTAATATCAATCCAGGTATAAATGGTTTCCATTTCTTCTTGCGATAAATTAATGTTGTGATGCTCTTTCTCAATCACTTTCACAAGATTGCTTGGATGCGAACCCCACGAAAAAGCTTGCTGAATTTCTGCCGGGCCACCACCCACATTTGCGATTTGCTTTTTCAAGTTGATATCGATATATGATGCGTTAAAATATGGATTTCTGTCGCCTGCGAGTAATAATATTTCCCCGGCTTCTTTACCAAAGTCGTGGCACGCTACACAGTGTTTGTCGAAAATGGGTTGTAAATCGCGGGTATAACTAAATATTGGATTTTCACTTTTGTCATCAGAAAGTTTATGTGGTTTTTTGCGCATTGCCAATGGCATTTTTGTTGTTAACGGAGGAACAGAAAGTCGGTCTTCGTGGCATCCGATGCAACCATTGGTTTCGCCCGGATGCACAATAACCCCGCTTCGCATCGATTGCACCATTTTCTTCTTTTCATCCAATAATTGAAAATAGAGAAATTTCTCTGAGGGCGCTTCAAAATAAACCGAACCATCGTTTTCCACAGGAACTGTTCCCAATACTCGTTTGTTTTCGAAACTATGCCAGTTAACTCCGGGTGCCTGTTGTCCTTGTCCGTTCCACGAAGGTTGTGTGTAAGTTCTTTTTTCGGGCGACTCGATAACCCGCAAAAATTTTATCGTTCCCGGGTTTACATTTTCCATGTGAGTTCCTTCGTAAACGTTCTGTACATAAAAGAAACCCGAAGATTCATCAAATCTTCTGGCGGTTGGAATTTCGCGCGGACGAAACCTTGGAATCAACGGCATCGGATCGAAACAACTCAGGTTTTTATCTTCATGAAGTAGTATTTCGTTCCCAAAAATATCGACCAGATAAATTCCCATTTTCTCTTTGATTGGGAGGTTTCCTTTGTTGCTTTCCAGGTTAATCGATTTTGAAACAAGGAAATATTCTTCGTTTAGCGGGAATGGATCTTCATACCGAACTTTTATTTGCATAAACGTATCCCAATTCCCTTGGCCAATTAAATCGCGCGCATTTTCCGGCCAGATTTTTACAACCGCCTCTTTTCCGTCAACACCTTTCGAACGGTCTAATAATGCAAGTGCTCCCCATGGGCGATCGTGGCACGAACCAAAAATGCAAAGCAGCAAATTGTTTTCAGAAATGGGTCTCGGGTCAATAATTCCGCCCGGCGAATTGGTATTATTTCCATAATAAATGGCGTGTTTTGTTCCGTCAGGATTCATGGTCCACAAACCTTGTGCATCACCAAAATTGCGATCGACGTATTCCCAGCGATCATATACGACTCTACCATCGTTCATTAACGCAGAATGACTTTCAAAAAGGGTGCTTTTCCCTAACTGAACAATGTTCGATCCATCAGGATTCATTCGGTAAAGGTTAGCCATAATATGGCGATTGCACATGCAATATTTGGGTTCGCGGGTCGAGCTGAAAACAATTTGGTTGTTTGGTAAATAAAGAGGATCGATATCGGAAATACCGAGAGCAAAAGTTAGTTGTGTGAGATGGCTGCCATCAGCATTTATTTCGTAAATGTGGTAGTCGTCGTTTATATTTTTTCGGTATGAAAAAAGAATTTTTTGCCCGTCGAATGAAATTTCAGGATCGCGGATAACTCCAGTTTCAGTTGTTAAAATAGAATTGGTTTCTCCGGTTTTTACATTTAATATTTTTAATGCAGCACCTCCCTCAAAACTGTTTGTATTTAATTCACCGGTCTGAAAAATTGTAGCGGTGTTATGATGATCTTTTTTGTATTGATTGCGGACAACAAAGACCAGTTTTTCAGGAAGTTCTGCCTTTGACAAAAGGATTTCTTTTAAACTTGCCGGGTTAAGTTTGCTGGAAGAATACCCCTTTGCTTGTGAAAGAGGAATAACAAATATGAATAGTACAATGTAAACGATAAAAAATTTTGTTTTCATGGAAAGTGCGATATTTGATATCAAATTCGAAATTATCAAAATATATTTAATAAAGAAAATTCTTAAAGTTGACTATCCCCGTGGCAGAGCCAAGAAGTATTATGCCAACTTAATTTCGGCAATGAAGCCGAAAATCGAATTTTCTCTATTTCACCCCACTGTCCCGAGTGCCTAGTACATCTCCCTTGAAATTCAGAGGAGAATGTATGGAACCCCGAAACAAAGTCTCGAGGAATTATTACATTAAATCAATGCTTATAAAAGAGAAATTGTTTAATTATTAAACATTTGGTTTAACAAGTTGGCTGAGGGTTATTTTCTTGTATTTTTGCGTGAAATACTTTTGAATGAAACGTATAATTTTATCGGTGTCATTAATGGGCTTGTCAAAGCTGATTTTTGCCCAAAATGAAATTGGTCCCGAAGGCGGAAAACTGATTTGGGTGGTCGTTCTTTTGATGGCAGTTGTATTGTCGTTTTTTTCTATTTTCTGGAAAAAAGATAAAAAAACTAAAAAGGATAAAAAGCCTCTTTTTCAAAATAGAAAAGTAAAGGTTGAATTGGAAAAGGATAGTTTGTACTATCCTGATAGTTTAAAATTGAAAGTTACAAACAGCGGAAATACTGACATTGATCTGGACAAACCACTATTGATTTTGGACAATTTTTGGCTAAAACGTAAGTTTAAGTTGAAAGGAATGGAAAATCGAACATTTTATCCGCTCTATTTGGAAAAGGGGAAAACACATTCTTTACAAATCGATTTGAATCGTTTTTATTCGCACGATAAATCACTTAAAAAATTTCCAAAAGCTAAAGTTTTGATTTTCGATGTCAAAGGAAAGCGTTTGGGCAGCAAATCTGTTTATCTACGTAAAACGTTATTTAAATTCTAAATGAGGAATTGGAAATTTAATCATATTGATTTTTCTTCTTACCCCTTTTATTCTGAAAATGACTTGGGTGTGTTTTGGTCTCCCGAAAAAACGAAAATTAAAATTTGGGCTCCAATAGCAAAAATGGTTGAGCTGCGATTGTATAAAGATGGAATTTCGGGCGAGGTATATCATAAAACGAATTTACAGCGGTTGGAAAATGGAATTTGGTCAACTGTTTTACAAGGAGATTACGAGGGAAAGTTTTATACGCTCAAAATAAACGATGGTGAATGGTTGGATGAAACAGCGGATATTTACGCGCGTTGTGTTGGTGTAAATGGGAAAAGGGGAATGGTTTTCGATCCGGGAAAAACCAATCCTGAAGATTGGAAGAATGATAAAGGTCCGCGATTGAATGATTTTACTGAAGCCATAATTTACGAAACGCATGTTCGTGACTTTTCAATTGCTGAAAATTCAGGTATTGAGAACAGAGGCAAATATTTAGGATTTACTGAAGAAAACACAAAATCAACAAACGAGATTTCAACCGGTTTGGCTCATTTGAAAGAGTTGGGAATTACACATGTTCATCTTTTACCGGTTTCAGATTTTTTTACGATAAACGAAGAAAAGCCTTTTGAGAAATACAATTGGGGTTACGATCCGCAGCATTTTAATGCGCTGGAAGGTTCGTATTCTAATAATCCGTACAACGGTGCTGTTCGGATTAAGGAGTTTAAAAAATTGGTTCAGGTTCTCCATTTGGCTGGAATTGGAGTTATTTTGGATGTGGTTTATAACCACACTTATTTTACCAAAGAATCGGTTTTTAACCAAACAGTTCCGGGTTATTTCTACCGTCAGAAAACGGACGGTACATTTTCAAATGCATCGGGTTGTGGCAACGAAATTGCTTCGGAACGCGCGATGGTGCGAAAGTACATTGTCGATTCGTTAAAATATTGGGCCGACGAATTTCATGTTGATGGTTTCCGGTTTGATTTGATGGGAATTTTAGATTTGGAAACAATAAAAACAATTCGAGCAGAATTGGACAAAACAAATCCCGGATTGTTTTTGTATGGCGAAGGCTGGGCAGCAGACCAAAGTCCGATGCCGGAACATTTGCGGGCGGTAAAGAATAACATTTCTCAAATTCCCGGGATTGCCGGGTTTAACGACGATTTTCGCGATGCACTGAAAGGAAACCATGGCAGTAAAAAAAGCAAAGGTTTTGTAAGTGGGCTCGATTTGCGGGAAGAAGCCGTAAAATTTGGAATGGTTGGTGCAATCGATCATCCACAAATTGTATATAATTTTGTGGAAACATCAAAACAAGCCTGGGCGGCTGAACCAAATCAGTGTATAAATTACGTTTCGTGCCACGATAATTATACACTTTGGGACAAATTGAAATTGAGTGCGGCCAAAGCAACTGATGAAGAATTGCGGAAAATGGTAAAACTCGCAGGAGCACTTATTCTTACCTCGCAAGGTGTTCCGTTTTTACATGCTGGAGTTGAATTTTGCCGAACAAAAGGTGGAAATGGAAATTCATATAAATCGCTCGATTCGGTAAATCAAATTGATTGGGACAGAAAAGTTGAATATTATGATGTTTTTGGATATTACAAAAAATTAATTCAGTTACGCAAAAATCATCCGGCATTGCGAATTACATCTGCAGATGGAATTAGAAAACATGTCAATTTTTGTACTCAATATCAATTGGGAGTAGTTGCATATTGTATTGAAGGGAAAGAGGTTGGAGATGCATGGGAAAATATTATCCTGATTTTTAATGGAAATAAAGGTGAAATTGTCATTCCTCTTCCGGATGGAAATTATCAGGTTGTTGCCAATTCAAATGAAATAAGTGAAAAGGGACTTGATGAATTTGTTTCGAATGAGGTGATTGTTGAAGGGGTTTCTGTGGCAATTCTAATTTCAACAAATTAGGATTATCGAAAAATCAATAAATTTTTTTGAATACCTTTTTAAAGTGATATCCGTAAATGGAATATGTAATTGCCATGGGGAAAAGTTTTGGTTTTTTAAAAAGACTCCAGAAAAATAATCGCCAGTAATATTTTCTATTGTTGTCGAATATCCCGATTATAAATATCGATTTTATTAAAGCCAGAAATTTTGTAAAAGTTAATTTAGTTTTGTTTTTTGCACGAGGGTTAAAATCTTGTAAAAAATGCCGAACGCGTTCGTAGTAAGGTTTTCCTTCATAAATTCCCCGAATAATTTTTTGGTAGCCCGATTTCAATTCTGCCATATTCATTTTCGGAATAATATTCGTTGAGGAATCGGTATCATCGCCTGACATTTTGTTTAAAATTCGTCCTTCACTTTTTAATCGTTTGTAAAGTTTTGATTTTGTTGGTGCGTTCAACAGACCAATCATTGCTGAAATTATTCCACTTTCCTGAATAAAATCTATTTGTTGTTTAAAAATATTTGGAGAATCGCTGTCGAAACCCACTATAAAACCACCATGGATTTCGATACCTGCTTGCTGTACTTTTCTTATACAATCAATAAGATTCCGGTTTCTGTTTTGCACTTTATTACACTCTGCCAGGCCTGATTCCTGTGGCGTTTCGATGCCAATAAAAACTGCAGAAAAAGAGGCCTGAGTCATTAATTCCATTAATTCCGGATCGTCTGACAAGTTTATAGATGCTTCGGTTGAAAAGGTAAATGGATTATTGTGTGCCTGTAACCATTCAATTAATGCAGGCAAAAGTTCGGTCTTTAATATGTGTTTATTTCCAATAAAATTATCATCTACAAAAAAAACATTATTCCTTCAACCCAGGTCATACAGATTTTGAAGCTCGGCTAAAATTTGTTCTGTTGATTTTATTCTTGATTTATGCCCCAAAAGTGCGGTAATGTCGCAAAACTCGCAATTAAA
>CAYZBC010000220.1:0-8853 GCA_964476535.1 uncultured Maribellus sp. | reverse complement strand
GATTTTTTATTTTTGGAAGGAAAACTGTCGCACTTACTAATTGAATTTTCGATCCGTTTATCTTTATTCTGGTACTTTGAAAAACATGCTTATAAAGGATTATAAAAACGGTTCATCATAAGAAATCACATTCAAGAACAACCATGGAGGCTTCGGTTGATAAATCTACACACATTTTGGTTTCGCTCGCGGTGATGGTAGTACTGTGCGGCGTCGAAATGCATACACAAGAGATCTGTGAAATCAAAAAAGAAATTTTGGAAATTTAAATATATATCCTAATTTTGTAAGCGATTACTCACTTTTAGTATGACTGAAAAACAAGAAAAAATATTACAAGCTGCTTTGCAATTATTTGCAAAAGAAGGATTCCATGCCACTTCAACCAATAAAGTAGCAAAATTGGCCGGTGTTTCCGAAGGTTTAATATTTCGACATTTTGGGAGCAAGGAAGGTTTATTGCAGGCAATTTTAGAAGTTGGCGCAGACAAATTGAAAGATTTAGTTATAGACATTGTGATGGAAACGGAACCCAAAGAGGTAATTCGAAAAGCGATTAGAATGCCTTCAAGTATTGACAAGTCGGACTATGATTTCTGGAAATTGCAATATAAATTAAAATGGGAATTGGAAGTAAACAGCGACAAAAAGATGGCACCACTTCATATGGCATTAAGTAATGCTTTCAAAAAATTAAATTATGAAACTCCTGAGTTGGAAGCCAGTTTGATTATTCTTTTTGTAGATGGAATTGGTTCGTCGATATTGAAAGGCTCTAGTCTTAACGTAAATGAAATGATTCAACTTCTTTTAAAGAAATATGGACTTTAAATAAAAAAATTTGTTCAGTACTGTAAGTAAGTACTCACGTAGAATAGGTAATAGAATAATAAAAAATATAATAATGAAAAAAGTAGCATTAATAACAGGAGCCTCAACAGGCATTGGAAAAGAGTTCGCAAACATTCATGCAGAAAATGGCGGCGATTTAGTAATTGTAGCTCGCAGCAAAGACAAATTGGAAACCTTAAAAGCCGAGCTAGAGAAAAAGTATTCAATTAAAGTAATGGTTATTGCCAAAGACCTTGGTAAACCGGAAGCTCCAAAAGAAATTTACGAAGAAATTGAAAACGCAGGATTAGAGATAGATTATCTAATTAACAATGCAGGTTTTGGTGGACTTGGTAAATTTCACGAAAGAGATTGGGAACAGGACCTGGCCATGATTAACTTGAATATTATAGCTTTAACCGCATTAACCAGGTTCTTTTTGCCCGATTTTGTAAAGAGAAATGAAGGTAAAATCTTAAATGTTTCATCAACTGCTAGTTTAATGCCCGGACCACTGCAAGCTGTTTATTTTGCAACAAAGGCTTATGTTTCATTTTTTAGCAATGCAATTGCCGAAGAATTGTACGATACAAATGTTACCATTACCGCACTTTTGCCAGGAGCTACAGAAACGGAATTCGGGCGAACTTCGGGAATGGATAAAACTCAAATGTTCCAAAAAACAGTTGCTGCCCGCGGTGTTGCCGAAGACGGATATTATGGAATGATAAATGGCAAGCTGGATGTAATTTCCGGAATATCCTTTTCACAGAAAATGATGATGGCTATGATTCCAATAACACCCAAGAAGATGGTGCTGAAACAAATTCGCCAAATGCAGGAAGTAAAATAGACGAATAGACTCAAGTATCTAGATACAAGTATCAAGACAAGAATTTAAGATTAGTACTTCATCTACTTGTCTTGATATTTGATTCTAAAAATCAAAATTCATGAAACAATTTTTTCCTCTTCTCTTTTTTATCGTTTTTATTGGAATACTGGTTGGTGCAAACATCTATTTAACACGTCGGTTTAACTGGTATTTTAGCATTGAAAGTACAAAAATATTATACGCTGTTTTTCCTCCATTAACGCTACTCATGTTTTTTGGTGTTATGCCACTTTCAAACACAATAAACGGTTTCGGAAGCCTGATTTATATTATTTCGGCTATTACGATGGGCGTAATACTTTACCTCCTATTATCGGTAATGTTGATGCATTTCGTTCAACTTTTCACTAATTTTTCACCTAAAACATACGGGCTTTCAGCAATTATTTTAACCGCTCTTATTTCCATGGGTGGAATTCTAAATTCGTGGAATACGCAGGTTACACAACAAGAAATTTCAATAAAGGGATTAAATACAGAGATTCGTGCAATGCACCTTTCCGATATTCACATCGGACATTTCCGGGGAAAGAACTTCCTGCAAAAAATTGTGGATAAAACAAACGAGCAAAATGTTGACGTCGTTTTTATTACCGGTGATTTATTTGATGGAAGAATAAATCTGACCATGCAAGAATTAGCTCCGTTTACTCAATTGGATGCTCCTGTTTATTTTGTTGAAGGAAACCATGACAATTATACGGGAGTACGAACCATAAAAAAGTATTTACGCGAAACTGGTATTACTGTTCTGGAAAACGAAGTCACCCATTTTAGTGAATTGCAAATTATTGGGTTAAATCATATGCGAGCTGATAATGAGTCATTTAATCTCCATGCAAATGCGAAGGGTCCCACAATTCAAAATGTACTTTCTACATTGAATATTTTTAAAGGCAAACCCACAATTTTGTTACACCATAGTCCCGATGGAATCCAATACGCTAATGAATATGGAGTTGATTTGTACCTGGCTGGTCACACACATGCCGGACAGCTTTTCCCTGTAAAATACATTGCAAACCTCCTGTTTGACTACAATAAAGGACTACACAATTATAAAGAAACAAAGATTTTTGTATCGCAGGGAGCTGGAACTTTTGGTCCGCCAATGCGGGTTGGAACTAAAAGTGAAATTACCGTAATTACTTTAAAACCAGAATAATGAAAAATGTTATAATTACAGGTGCTACCGGAATGGTTGGAATGGGTATTTTATTGGAATGTTTAGACCACATTACTATTAATGAAGTTTTGCATATTGGGAGAAATCCTTTAGGCATTGAACACCCCAAGTTAAAAGAATTGATTCATAAAGATTTTACTGATTTCTCGGCAGTTCAGAAGCAACTTTCAGGTTACGACGCCTGTTTTTTTAGCCTCGGAATAAGTGCTGCAGGGTTGAAAGAGGAACAGTATAAACGAATTACCTACGATTTTACAATGTCGCTAGCCAAATCACTTTTTGAAATTAATCCCGAAATGACATTCAACTACGTTTCAGGGGTAGGAACTGATTCTACAGAAAAAGGTCGAATGATGTGGGCTCGGGTAAAAGGAAAAACAGAAAACGACTTGTTACAAATGGGATTTAAACAAGCGTTTATGTTCAGGCCTGGAATGATTATACCTTTGAGGGGAATCAAATCAAGAACAAAAAGTTACCAGTTTATGTACGATTATTTTATGTGGCTGGTAAAAATTGTTAAAGCCATTGCGCCAAACACGGTTGTAAGTACAACTCAAATCGGACTGGCAATGATACATTCAATATCAAAGGGATATCCTGTAAAAGTGATTACACCAAAGGATATGATTATATTATCAAAATAAAATACTTTGAGCAAAGAAAATTGGAACACTGCAAACATTCCAATATAACCACACGATGCAATCGCGCGAAAGTATCATCCACAAGGTTTTTAAATTCCGGGGTAAAATTCGGATAACAATGAAAATTTATCCGCTTTGAGGTTCAAAATCGCGTAGCGCTTCCAAACGCAATCGGCGTAATATCTGGAATTATAATCCAATATTAGGCGTAATGTTTGGAATATGATTCCTAAAAATGGCGTAATATTTGGAATTCAGATAAAATTATTACTACCTTTGGAAAAAATATTCTCATGAGGAACAGGGTAATTTCAAATACATTATTAGATAAAAGTAATACTCGCTTTGGTAGAATTCTTGTTGTAACCGGTGCTCGGCAAACCGGAAAGACAACATTGGTAAAACAAATTTTTCCAAATTACCCTTACATTTCAATCGAAGACCCGGTTACTGTTGAACAATACAAATCGTTAACGGCGGCGCAATGGGAATCAATCTATCCAACTGCTATTTTAGATGAAGTACAGAAAGAACCTCAGCTAATTGAAAGTATAAAATCGGTTTATGACCAATTTCCCGAACCACGGTATATTTTGCTTGGGTCATCGCAAATTATGCTTTTGAAAAAAATAAGAGAATCGCTGGCAGGCAGGTGCCAAATTATTGAAATGTACCCGCTTACATTACCCGAATTGATGACCAATAGCTGGAATGACGAAGTTCAACTCTCTTATTTTCAGAAACTAATATTAAGTCGGGATGTAGATAATTTGCCTTTTCTTTTGGACGCCAATCACGTAAAAAAGCTTAAAGTATTTAACGATTACCTGAAGTTTGGTGGATATCCTGCCATTTCCGATACCGATATTCCTGAAAATGAAAAATACGATTGGCTAAACAATTATGTAAGAACTTACCTTGAACGTGATATCCGGGATTTAGCTGAATTGCGTAAGCTGGAACCTTTTGCCAAAACTCAAAAATTGATGGCAATAAATACCGGGCAACTAACTAATAATTCGCAAATTGCTGTTGAAGCAAGGGTTACTTCGAAAACGGTTCAGCGCTTTATTGAATACATGAGCATTAGCTATCAAACGCTTGTTTTACAGCCCTGGAGCAGAAACTCAAAAAAGCGATTGGTAAAATCTCCTAAAGTTCATTTTATGGATGTTGGTGTTTTAAGAGCCATTTTGCAGAAACAGGGAGAACTAAATGGTCATGAATTTGAAAGTACAATTGTTACTGAAATATACAAACAAATAAAAACGATAAATTTTGCTGCTCAGGTTTACCATTTACGTACTTCCGATGGTCGAGAGGTTGATTTGCTCATTGAAACTGAAAAGGGTTATATCGCAATCGAAATTAAAAAAAGCACAGCGGTTCGTTCGGTTGATGCAAAACATTTAAAAAACTTGGAGGATATTCTCGACAAACCTATTTTGCACAAAATTGTCCTTTCAAACGACATCAATATTCGCAATGTAGGTGAGGGGGTAATTGCTATTCCGGCAGTAAAATTTTTAACCTAAAAGTGGATATGGAAATTGGTTTGTATCTTTACGAGAAAAAAATTCAGAATTCTTTAAAAAGTCCATGGAATATCCACCCTTGAGCCCAGGTGGATACAACTATCTCTCAACTTTCGGTAAATATTTTTCCGCGAATGGTAAAAGATTACTTAACCGTTTATACTGTAACCAACAAAACATCTGCACTAAAAGTTAGAATCACAAAAGATGGCGAATACATTGAACAAAACGAATATACCAACATTAAAGAATCTACCACAGGGATGGATGTCCGTCATTTGGAAGAAGGACGTTATGTAATGGAAATTTATGTGAATGGCGAACACAAAATGAACCGACGTTTTAATAAAAGGTTGTTGTAGCACCTAATTCAACCGGTGACGGAAAGTCAACGGGTGAATTTGTCACATAATGTTTTAACTTTCACAGAGTTGACTAGAATTCAACCGATGAAAACACAATAAACCGTTTTTAAAATTGTTCTTTCCCAAATGTACTGTCTGCTTTTTTGCCCAATTTGCCATTCGTGTTAAACGAATAAGAGGCGCTAATTTCCAGAATGGGGCCAAACCGGTCGTACTCTACTTCCTGAAAAAAAATTTGTGTGCCGGAAACATCAAATGCCCGTGTATTTAAACCGGTAATATTTGAGCTTAAAATATCGAGTACTTTAAAGGAAAAGTCCCAGCCAATAAGTTTTTGTGGTGTGTAATTCAATGCGGCATTACTCATGTAAAACATTTCGTTTCGTCCTTGTGTAGTAACCGTGGCCGATTTCAAATTGACATCAAGTGTAAATTTTAATGCTTTCGTGAATATCAAATTCATATTTCCTTTCAAGCTCCAGTTCGTACTTCGATTGTCTTCTTTGTAACCAAACACATCGCCCTGAACATTAAAATTATACAACGAACCACCAACGAAAAATTTAGCGAATTTACCGGCAATTAAATTGGCATTTAGTTCAGCGCCCAGTGCTTTTACATTTCCTGAATTGGTGTAACTGCGAATCAATACTTTTTCCACATCATAAACGGTATTCACCCTGAAAACAGCATTGTCGGTTCCACGGTAGAAACCCGTTAGAATAACACTTTGTTTACCTAATTTTTTATCCAGCGACAATTCGAAATTTGTCAGATATTCAGGTTTTAACTCGGGGTCGCCAACTTCATAAACTTCGTAATGACGACGGTATAAAAACGGAGCCATATTTTTTGTTGGCGGGCGGTTTATTCTCCGGCTGGCTGCAAAAATCAGAGCGTCTTTTTCATTTAAATTATATTTTAGGTGAAGTGTGGGAAACCAGTCGAGTTGATTCACTTCGTAAACAGGTTTTGTTGGCCGTTCAAAAATATTCAAGTAATTGGGATTTTCAAGTTCCAACTTTTGGTCGGTGTATTCCAGACGAAGTCCGGCAATAAAATTTAGCTTACCAACACTTCCCGAATAATCAACATAACCGGCATAAATAGCACGTGACAAATCGATACTATTGTTGAATTGTGAATTGGTACCCCACTGATTTGAGGCTACATTTAATGTGTCGTATTTAAATCCACCCGACTGATTTACCAACTGAGGCTGAAAACCAAGTCCAAGCTTATTTCCGTTGACAAACTCTTTTTCGTAATCAATGGAAAAACGGTAACCATTTAATGGTGTGTCATCGGTTTCGTTAAAATGACGTTGCAAAACACCAACCTGGTCGGCAGCTTTGTTAAAATCGAAATCCTGGTTGTTTAATTCGCGGCTTAATTCAGAATATTCCAACAACAAAGAAAGTTGCAACTGCGATTTGTTTTCAAATTTTTGCGTGAAATCAATATTCCCGGTATGAAAAATCCCAAAACGATCGTCGGTGTTTGGATTATAAACCCAGTGATTATTTGGCTCAATTTCAGTAATTGAATTTTTATTTACATCAGCGAAAAAGTGGTTGTAAACATAAAATGCCGAGCGTCCGTCGTTGCGATTTCCATAAAAATAGGAAGCTGAAATGCTACTGTTTTTCGAGAAACTATAATCCAATCCGGCATTGGCTGAATAGTTTTTGTACCACTCGGGACGTTCTCCTCCGGCCACCATGTGGTAGTACGAACCATCTGACTGTAACAGCCTCGCATCGCCGGTGCGTGCGCCATTTACATTCCGTTCGTTGAAATTAAAACCGCTATAAAGAATCAATTCATTTTTAATGTACATCAGATTTAATCCACCTCCATAACGACTGTCATTTAAAACGTAAGCACTGTATTTATCTGTTTTGTTTCCCCAGGGTGCGCCGCCAAGCAAGCTATTTGCCGATACCGATAATCCTTCCTGTCCGCTTTTTTTAGTTGAAATATTTATAATGCCACCTTTTCCCTGGGCATCGTAACGCGCGGTTGGAACGGTAATTACATCGATATTTGCAATTGAATTTGCCGAAATTTGCCCCAACAAAACTGAAGCTTCCATTTGTGTTGGTTTTCCATTCAGGTAAACCATAAAATCGGAAGTTCCACGCACCGAAATTGTTCCGTCGGGATCGACAGAAATAGAAGGGAGTTTGTTTAAAACATCGACAGCAGTGCCACCCTGTGCCGTTTCGAAATCGCTGGCACGGTAAGTTTGCCGGTCGATTTTTCGGGAAACGGTACTTGCCAGTCCCTGAACTTCAATTCCTTCAATTTCAACAACTGAAGGCGAAATTGCTATTTCATCTAAATTGAGGGATGAATTCTGGTTTGTAATGGTAATATTATCTAATGTATCGGGAATGTACCCAATAAACGAAACAACTATTTCATATTCACCAAAAGGCAATTTATCTATTTTGAATCTTCCTTTATTGTTGGAAGCGGAACCATTTATCAGATGTTCAAAGTTCTTATCAAAAACAGAAACAGAAGCAAAAGGAATTTTATCACTCGTAGTATTATCGATTACAATTCCACTGATTGTTCCATTCTGGCCCAAAACGGTTATAAGGCTAAAAAGGTATATTCCTACAAAAAACCACTTAATAACTTTCATTGTTGATTATTCTAAACTGAATTGGATGAAAAGATTAGTCTCAGCAAAAAACAACTGGATTAGATAAAAGTTTATCTTTATCGTAGTCAATTTTATTAAATTATGAAGAAATATTTATTGCTTTCTTTTTTACTGATTTCGTTTGCAACATTTGTGCAAAAGGTTGATCTCGATAAACTCGATTCGTATTTCGAAAAAACAGCGAAAGAATGGGAAATTCCGGGAATGAGCACTTTTAACTCTAAACTTTAAACAATTTTATGTGGAAATGCCCAAAATGTAATCAAAAGTTTTTACACGAAAATCAAAATCATTCATGCAAAGAACGAACAGTTGATGATTTTCTAAGAGGCAAATCAGTCCATACAATTGAATTGTTTCATTATTTTATTGAGGAATATCAAAAACTTGGTGGTTTTGTTTTGCACCCGGCAAAAAGTAGAATTGCCTTCGCAGCAAAAACTCGTTTTGGTTACATTCATCGATTGGGTAAAGATTTTCTGGATGTGGTTTTAACTTTTGACAAACCTCATGAGGATAACTTTTGTTTTTATAGAATTGGCGAAGTTCCAGGCGGTAAAATTTATCAGCATTATTTACGAATTCTTTACAAAGAAGATATCAATTCTGAAGTATTAAAATTCATGAAAATGGCTTTAGATTCTGGAAATAGAAAAACATAGGATTAAGCAAACCTGTGTTTCCCAAATTCAATTTTGCTTTTTAATCTCTACTTATTAA
>CAYZBC010000219.1:0-8878 GCA_964476535.1 uncultured Maribellus sp. | reverse complement strand
ATATGCTGCTTTTTACTTGATTTTCAATATTTTAAGGAACTTGCGAAAGTTGAATAAGTTAATATTCCGGTACTATTGGTTTTCAAAAATCCAAAATCATTCTCAAGACCGACATAAATGACTCCTGTGCTATCAATGCAGAGTGATCTTACACGCGATTGAGTAGAAATTCCCCTCCAAGTAGTACCATCGTATTCCAAAACACCATTGTTATTTGCAAAATACATAATGCCACGATGATCTTGAACGATTGACCAATTTTGTCCTGACGTTTTATATTCTTCGGGTGAGAAATTACGAATAAATGGTGTTTGCGCACTAAGATTATTCACAAATAATATAAAAATGAAAAAACTTAAAAATTGCTTATACATATCTTTTATTTTATTAAATACCACACATGTTTTAGATAAAAAAAAAAGTACATAATTTTTATTTTTAAAAGCAATATGAATAGCCACTTTAATTCTTAGATTATCATAATCAACTATGCATTAAAATATATACGTTTTAAGAATTCCAATACTATTAGATAATGAAAATTGGAGTTAGGCAGAAGTTAGAAGTAGGCAGTTACCAAATTACTTTGTACATTCTCGTTCTCTTGTATCATGTTTTTAGGAATTGGCTAGAAACGAAAGTCAATAATATAAATACAGGGTTTAAAGATTAAATAAATACCATTTCTATATTGTTGCGGTAATGGTTCAATCATTTTAGCTTTTTTATTAAAAAACAGCTTCAATTTTAGAATATGCTTCACATTGTAAAAACTCAGGTTTTATAATTTCATGCTTAAGTTTCGAGCTTAAACAAATGTAAAGCACCGAGAGCTAGAACAAAATACTTTTACTTGAATTAATACAGGTTACGCAATAATTGCGACTGCTTCACCCATTTTATGAAAGAATCAAGCATAGGTTCTATATTTACCATCCATTCTCCATTATTAACCTTTCCCACACTTTGTATCCACCGCATCTTTGTAGTGTAATATTTCAAAGGTTATAAAGATGAAACAGATAACAATATTAGGAGCAACTGGCATGGTCGGAAAAAGCCTCTTACGAAAAGCTATTTATAATAGAATTAAAGTTAAAGTATTAGCTCGGAGCAAAGAAAAGTTACAAGACTTTGCAGAAGCAATTGAGATAATTGAGGGAAATTATTTCGATACAGATAAACTAAAGAAAGCTTTGGAGGGGTCTGAAGCAATTCTTTCAACCATTGGTCCACCCATGGTTGGTAAACTATCAAAGGATGATGAAGTTAGCTACATAAACGCACTGGCTTATATTATTAAACAAATGCAATCAAATAAGCAAAGCCGTTGGATAAGTATTTCTGGAGCTGGAGTAAAAAGGACAAATGAAAACTTACCACTTGCTCGCAAACTTATGCGTGTATCGTTAATGGCAGCATCAAAATCAACTATTACAATTAAAGATAGAGAGCTTCAACTACTTGAGGAAAGCAATTTAGATTGGACGAATATACGCCCGCCAATGATTAAAGAAAAAGTAGCGGGAGAATTTGTTGCCGATGAAAACAAGTTTTTAGGAATGGCTGTGGATGTAAATCAGTTAAGCGATTTTATGATAACTGAAATGACAAAAAATGAATGGCTACGAAATGCACCAGTAGTGGGAACTAAATAGTGTTCGTCTATACTATTCGATTTCTTCGTTACGCTTGCCTTCAAAATGGTCGTTTACGAAAAGTAAACTCACATTTATCAGACATCGCAAGCCTTGAACTCGAACACTATAGAGCAAACACAAACCTCATAAACAGATACTAAAAAGGAAGTAAAGAAAAAATTATATAAAATAACGAATCATGGAATCAACAGAATTAAAGGCAAGAATATTTACAACGTCAAATTTTTACAAGCATTTAAAAATAATGATTGCAAACTTTTCTGACATACGAAAATCCAGAAAAACAGGGAATGTTAGTAAAGCTTTCAACGAGAAAATAATGTTAGCTGTAACGCAAGTAAATGGTTGTCGGTATTGCAATTATGTACACACCAAAAGTGCAATCGATGCAGGAGCTTCCGAAGAAGAAATAAGTTTATTGCTGAATGGTGAGTTAGGAGAGCTCGACAATGACGAATCGCTTGCATTGATGTTTGCCCAACATTATGCCGATACCGATGGAAACCCTGACAAGGAAACTTACGAACATTTTGTTCAGCATTATGGAGAACAGAAGGCGACGGATATTTTGGCTACAATAAAAGTTATTATGGCTGCCAATATTCATGGCATTGCCTTAGATGCTTTGCAAAGTAGATTAAAAGGAAAAAAGATGAAAGGCAGCAAACTTAGCAATGAGCTTGGTATTGCTTTAGGGATTCTTGTTTTGCTTCCTGTATCAATTGTACAGGTTGGGTTTGAGAAATTATTTAAAAAGAGAATAGAAAATAAGTTTAATGAAAATAAAATAGAAATGAAAACAATTAAAAATGTGAGCGTTATGGCTTTGCTAACTGCACTTTTGTTAGGTGGAGGAACAAGCTTTGCTCAAAACTCGGAGAAAACAAACAATGGGGCATCAACTGATTATAATGTCATCTCTAGGTTGGACATGAGCCCAAGACCAGCGGGTTTTACACCAACAAAAGCAACTCCAGTAAATGGTGCTTATAATGAAAATGTGGCTACGGCTTCAAGCAGAGTTTTAAATAGCGAGACCATTATGCTGAAAAAAGCCAATGTGCAAGCTGTAGGTGAAAGTGGCTCTAGTCCTTGGGAGTTTCTGTGTGATGAAGGCGGTCATACTTACGAACAATCAGCTCTAAATCCATTGAGTTACATGACAGGTGGTATTTCGTCGAGTTTGTTAACGCGCGTCGAGCAAGCGATAAAAATTATGAATTTAGATGTTGCCAGCGCAAAAGTAGAAGCAAAAGTGCTTTTTAGGTACGATGACCCTTTTACACCAAAGTGGACAGGATTTACCGATAAAGTTATTGTCAATATTCTTATTGAAAGCGACGAACCTGCACAAAAAATTGCGGAGGTAAAAAGAATGGCGGTTCAGGCATGGGCAGTTGGCGAATGTTTAATGAATGAAACTCCTGTAGATACTCAATATGCTTACAATACTAAAATTTGGGAAACGGAATCTGCAAGTCTGGGTAAAGTTGTAGGAGATAAGTCGTATGATAATGGTTTGAAAATTACATCGAAAGGTAGCAAACCGGAACCTCAAAGTTTTAATCTCGCAGCAGATGTTAGCATGGAGAAATTTACCAATCCCTTTAAGTTCGAAGTTGTAAGTATTTCGGAGTCGGCTAATGATGCCCAGCGACCCTATTTACATAAAATAAAAATCAGAGCTATTCAGGAAAACTATTCTGCATGGGATGTTTATGCTGATGATAGTCGTGGATATGAAGGTATCGATAAAGCTCCCTCTTCAAACGATTATTTTACTGCAGGTACTACTTTGTGCCTAATGAGTCAACTTACCGGGAGTTCAGAGGTTTTCAAACATCAAGGTATTGATATCAACGATTTTCGTGCCGAGCACCAATTCAATTACCAGATAGATAATTTCATGACTCCATCAGCTACTGGTCATGTAGATGGTGTTACTACAAGAATCCTCGTAAAAAGCGATGTCAGCGAAAAAGTAATGAGCGATTTTGCCAAGCAAGCACTAGGTACATGTTTTGCCGGAGAAGCAATAACAGGTTCTACCACAACGGAAATCGGTGTTTTTTTAAACGGAAAAATTGTTAAATAAACTAAGGAGAAAATAAAGATGAAAACAAAATCTAAGATTATATTAGGCTTCACAGCACTTATTGTTATTATAGCTTCAGTGGCAGCTGTTGTTTGGTTTACAATGCCAAGTGAGCAACGAAATATGGTTTCGTTTATGATGTTGAATGGAGAAAGTTATGATAACTATAAAGAATATCAAGTAATTGATAGTAATGATGAAGCATTAGCTCCAACATCTTTTGAACCTTGTATTGCCGATACAATTGAGGGGAGTGATAATTGTAATATAGTGGCGATCACAGAAATGGTGAAAAATGAAAATTCACCTATGATGAAAAAGGGCATGATACAATCTATAGGTATTGATGATTATACCGGATGGTATCTAATTGCTGATGAAGTTGAAAATCCTTTTGGGCCATCGCCACTTAGTTATTATACTGGAGGTTTGGCAGCAAATTTACATACGCAAATTCTTAAAGCAGCCAAAGTCAAAGGTGTCGAATTAGATAATGTAAAAGTAGAAGTGTTAAATAAATTTCATTGGCATGAAATGATGTCTGCTGATGGGGCTGGTTTTTTAGACGAAGTAAATACAACTATAATTATAGAAAGTAGTGCGCCTGAAGAAATGATTCAAGAAATAAAAAAGATGGCTCTTAATTCATGGACAGCCGGAGAAGCACTGAGAAATGAAACCGTAATTGAACCATCTCTGCTTGTAAATGGAGATAATTGGAATAATTATCGAACAACTCCGGGGACAACTCTTTCTAAAGAATCTTTTGTTGATAAACTTAGATTAAGTTCTATAACTGATGTGCCAAAAAAACCAGCGTATTTAAAACCAGCTGTTAAAAAGGAAGAAAAAGGAATGCCAGATTTTGATGCTCTGGCAAATATGGAGTTTGAAATATTTGCTATCTCTGAGTCTGCAAAAAATAGTGAAAGACCCTATTTGAATAAAATTACTATTTCGATGTCTTCAGGACAAACTTGGGAAATATACTCTGATGAATTTATGGGAGCTAATGATCGTCCTTTAGCACCTACTCCTTTAGAATACTTTACCGCTGGAACAGCTTTATGCTTAACGTCACAAACGACATTAGTCAGCACTATGATGGGATTAGATTTTACTGAATATCGTGTTGAGGACCAGATTGATTATCGACAAGAAGCTGTAAATTCTACTGAAATGGTTGGTTATACTGATACCGTTCATTCATACATTCTGATTGAATCCGTCGAATCTCCAGAAAGATTAGAAACCTTCTATCATAAATCTTTATCGTTGTGCTTTGCAGGCGAGGGATTAAAAAATTCAACGGAGATGAACACCCACTTGTATCTGAATGGAAAACTTGTAAAATAGAGTTGTTACTAAATAAAAATACATTATAAAAAGATTCGCGTTCCAAGTGCATGGAATGCGAGTCTTTTTGTCTTATTATAAGACAAAAGAATAGTTACGACTTGAGCAATGTTTTTGCAAGAATCAACCCTAGGTTACACATTTACCATCCATTCGCTTTTATTCACCTTTCCCACAGTTTGTTTTCGCCACATCTTTGTAGAGTATTATTTCAACAGTTATAAAGATGAATCAAAAACATATTAATTTAAAAACAAATAAAATGAAAACGAACAAAAATTTCAGCATTATTACAATGCTAATCGCACTATTAATGAGTGTTGGAACAAGTTATGCACAAGAGAATTATTCAGTAGTAAAAAGGGTTGATAATTTTAACCAGCCTACAACATTTTATCCTACAAAAGCAACACCCGTAAATGGTGCTATTAGCGAAAATGTGGTGACTTCGTCAAAAAGAGTTTTGAACCAAGAAAAACCTTTCCTTAAAAAAGGTGTGGTGAAAACAGTAGGCGAAGATAATTTAAGTGCGTGGCAAATGACAAGCGACGAAGGTGGAAATCCACAGAGTGCTCCAAATCCACTAACCTATTTTACGGCTGGAGCTGCTTCTGACTTGCTAACCCAAGTAGAAAGAGGTATTCAAATAATGGGCTTGGACGTTGACGATGTAAAAGTGGAAACAGAATTCTTTTTTAGATGGAACGATATTATGACCGACAATTGGTCGGGTTATACCGATAAAGTGGTTACCAACATTGTAGTAAAAAGTAATGAGCCAGCTGAAAAGATTAAAGAATTAAAGGAGATGGCAGTTAGGGCTTGGTCGATTGGTGAATCGTTGGCTAACAAAACCGGAATTGATGCAGCATTTATTATTAATGGTGACGATTGGGATGGAAAGGCAGCCCAACCAGGACAAATCCCTTCGCCAGTTTCTACCGATAATGGTCGCACTATTTCCAATACTACTGCCGCAATTCAAATGCAAACAATTGACTATAACGAGCCAAAAGATATGGAAATGGATATGAAAAATCCTCCCAAAAACATGAAATTCTCAGAAATAGGTATTGCAGAATCGGCTAACGATACAGAGCGTCCATATCTTCATAAAGTAAGAGCAAAATCGTTAACTGCTAACTACGAAACATGGGAACTTTACGCTGATGACAGCCGTGGCTACGAGGGAATAAATGCAGCACCTACATCGAGAGAATATTTTACTCTAGGAACATCGTTTTGTTTGATGAGTCAACTTACTCCAAACATGATGTATTTCCAGAAAAAAGGTGTTAAGATTGATGATTTCGGTGTTGAGCACCAATTTAATTACCGAGAAAGTAATTTTATGACACCAACAATGACAGGAGAAATGATTGATGTTGTAACCCGGATTCTTGTAAAAAGCGATGCTGATGAAAAATTGGCAAATGAGTTTGCAGCTCAATCACTTCGTTGTTGTTTTGCTGGGGAAGGAATAGTGCAAGAAACTGAGATGGAAACAAGTATTTATTTGAATGGTAAGCTTGTAAAATAGAGTTGTTACTAATTAAAGGGCAATATAGAAAGACTCGCATTCCAAGTGCACGGAATGCGAGTCTTTTTGTAAGCTAAAAAGCTGCGGCTTGAGCAATGTTTTGTGAATTATTCAGGCTAGGTTTCACATTTACCATTACTCCTCTTTAATTAACCTTTCCCGGGGTTTGTTTTCACCGCATCTTTGTAGTGTAATATTTCAACAGAAAGATGAATTAGACAAAACATTTAAAAGGAATAGAGATGAATTATACAACAATATTGAATAGAGGAGAAGCTTTGTTATTGTGGATTTATAAGAATATCACGAATAAATTTACAGGCGCTTTCAGTTTACTAAAAGATAGGTTTCCAGTTATCGAGAAATACCCGGTATTAAAGTACAGTTTAATTCCTGTGTTTATTGCTTCGTTTTTTGCCCTTCGTTATATCCTGAAATTTGTTATTAACGAATTAGCTGCATGGACTTCTGGTTTTGTGGGCGAAACAGCTGGTTATTCCATATCAGAAAGAACAATTGTACTAGGCATTGCAGCAGTATTTATTGTAGTGCGTGTTGTTTTGAAGATAAGAAGTTCAAAACAGAAGAAAGACCAAGTAGAGGCAAACTAAGATAAACCAATGCCCGTTGAAAAGTACCATACATTCCGCATATAGTCTCTTATCTCTTTTTACTGAATAACTGACATTTGCATAGAATAAATTCAATCAGGAAACTGACTTAAATATCATATAAAAACAAAATTCAAATTGAAAAAGAATAGAATAGATTTTACATGGAGACATGTTCGAAGATTAGCCAGTTTCCTTTTTATATTTATGGCAGTACAATCAAGTTTTGCACAACAATTTACCATAAGCGGCAGAATAACTGATGATTCGGATGGAGAGGATTTAATAGGTGTAACTGTGGTAGAAAAAGTTACCTACAAGGGAACAACCACTAATGTTTATGGGTTCTACTCCCTAACACTACCTGCCGGAAAACATACTGTTAGTTATTCGTACATCGGTTTTAAGACGCAAACAATGGAAGTCAATTTTGATGAAAATAAAACCATTGACATAAGACTTTCGGATACAAATACTGAATTGAAAGAAGTGGTGGTAACTGCGGGTAAAAAAGATGATAATATTACTTCCACTCGAATGAGTGTTGAAAAGTTAAACATGAAGCAAATTGAAAACATCCCCGTATTTATGGGTGAAAAGGATGTTTTAAAAACCATACAATTATTGCCCGGAATCAGCTCAACTTCTGAAGGAGGAAGCGGTTTTAGTGTTAGAGGTGGTTCTGTCGACCAAAACCTGATTCTGTTGGATGAAGCGCCTGTTTATAGTGCCTCGCACCTGATGGGTTTCTTTTCGGTATTTAATTCCGATGCCCTGAAAAACGTTACGGTTTATAAAGGTGGTATTCCTGCAAATTATGGAGGTCGAGCTTCATCCGTTCTCGATATTAGTATGAAAGATGGAAACAACCAGGAATTTACTGCTTCGGGTGGTATTGGACTTATTTCGTCGCGTTTAACTTTAGAAGGTCCCATTATAAAAGATAAAATGTCGTTTATTGTTTCGGGTCGAAGAAGTTATGCCGACTTGGTAGCTAAAGGAGCTGGTTTTTTTGATGATGATATGAACATGTATTTTTATGACCTGAATGCAAAGTTGAATTACAAAATAAACGATAATAACCGAATTTTTCTCTCTGGCTTTTTTGGTAAAGATGATTTTGGCTTTGAAGATATGGGAATGGATTGGGGCAATACTACCGGAACCGCGAGATGGAACCATTTGTTTAACAGCAAGCTTTTTTCCAATACCAGCATTATTTACAGTAAATACGATTATGGGTTTAACATGGGCAGCGATGCAAGTATGAGCTCGGGAATTGAAGACCTCGGTTTTAAAGAAGACCTTACTTGGTATCTTAATCCTTTAAATACAGTAAAGTTTGGGGTGAATATAAAGCATCATACTTTTAATCCGGGTGAATTGCTTTTTGAAAACTCAAACGAAACAGAAATAATATTGGATAAAACCAAAGCTTTCGAGAGTGCTGCTTATTTTTCAAATAATCAAAAATTTAGTGATAAGCTTTCGGCTGAGTATGGTGTACGTTTATCTATGTTCAACCAAATGGGTGAGGGGTGGAATAATACTTACGACGATAACAACGATAAAATCGATTCGGTGTATTATGGCGCCGGAGAAGTAATGAAAACGT
>CAYZBC010000218.1:0-8902 GCA_964476535.1 uncultured Maribellus sp. | reverse complement strand
CTTTCAGAGAGTTTGATTTGGAAATGTTGGAGAAAAGAATACCCAGTCAAAATGAGGAATGGGTTTCTTATCCCGATGGTAAAAAAGTTCTGCTCGATACGTTAAAAACGCCTTATTTAGATTCCGAAAATAAATTGTTGGGGATTCTTGGAATAAGCAGGAATATTACGGCAAAAAAAGCTGCTGAAAATGCGTTAAAGGATTCTGAATTACGCTTCGAAATGTTGTCGAACCACAGCAGGGTTTATTCGTGGCAGATAGATAAAAACGGATTGTATACCTATTTAAGTAATTCAGTTTTAACAGTACTCGGATTTGAACCGGAAGAACTAGTTGGTAAAAAACATTTTTATGATTTAATTCCACAGGAATCTAAAGAACAGTTTGTAAATGAAGGTTCTTCTGTTTTTCAGCAAAGAAAATCGTTCAGAAATATAGAAACTCCCTTTGTTTCAAAAGACAAACGTAACATTTGGGTTTCGTCGGGTGGTATTCCGATAATAGATGAGTATGGTGAATTTATGGGGTATAACGGAACTGATTCAGATATTACAATTAGAAAGCAGGCGGAGGAGGCATTATTTGAAAGCAGTAAAAAATGGGAAGCAATCATTTCTGCCTCACCCGATGGAATTGGAATGATTTCTTTTGATGGGGAAATTCTGTTTTCATCAGATAAACAGGCTTTGATGTACGGTTATGCTGTTGGTGAAAAAAAGGAACAAGTAGGAGAGTCGATTTTTGAGTTTATTGATCCATCGAATCATCAATTACTTAAAAACAATTTCAAAAAATTAATTGAAAGAAAAAAAGATCAGAATATTACGGAATATTTAGCTCTGCGGAAAGATAAAACCAAATTTTATATTGATGTAAATTCAACTGTTTTACATGATACAAAAGGGAATCCCTCCAGTATTTTAATTGTTGAAAGAGATATTACAGATCGAAAACGTGCTGAAGAAATCTTATTGCATCAAACAAAAATGCAAAAGGTTTTAATGGATATGGCATCCGATTTTATCAATATTCCTTTGCACAGTATTAATGATGCAATTGAAAAATCATTAGCAGAAATGGGGGAATTCATAAATGCCGATAGAAGCTATATTTTTTCGTACGATTTTAATAAACAAACCACAACCAACGAATTTGAATGGTGCAATAAAGGAATTGAGCCTGCAATAAATGATTTAAAAGATATCTCTTTAAGCCTTTTCCCCGATTGGGTTAATATACACATTAAAGGTGATTTAATGTATGTAGAAGACGTATTTGCATTGCCCGAAAATTTATTACGAAGTATTCTTGAACCTCAGGGGATAAAAAGCCTTTTAACGGTGCCCATGATGAAAGGAGATGAATGTGTAGGGTTTGTTGGTTTTGATTCTGTGAAAAATCATCACCGGTATGAAAACAAAGAAATTACACTGTTAAAACTTTTCTCACACATGTTGGTCAATATTACTAACAGGGTTGAATCGGAAAGGAAATTAATTCAAACAAATTCAGATCTTGAATCTGCCACATTAAAAGCCAATAAAATGGCTCAAAATGCCGAAATGGCGAATAAAGCGAAAAGTATTTTTTTGGCAAATATGTCACACGAAATACGAACCCCGTTAAACGCTATTATTGGTTTTTCGCAACTTTTAAACCGTGATGAAAAACTTACCACTTCACAAAAAGAATACATTTTATCGATCATTCAGGCTGGCGAACATTTGTTGGAACTGATTAACGATATTCTTGAATTATCGAAAATGGAAGCCGGGCGTTTGGAATTAAATCCGACAAACATAAATCTTTACTCAGTTTTCGATGAAATTCAATTGTTTTTCAGAGAGCAAATACACGCAAAACATCTTCAGTTTTTATTCGAATTGGCCACTGAAGTTCCTAGTTTTGTGGAAGTTGATGACAATAAATTACGTCGAATTTTTGTTAACTTAATTGGAAATGCTATTAAATTCACTGACGAAGGTGGTATTGATGTCAGGATAGTTGTAAGAGATATTGATGAGCAAAATAAAATGCTAGTTGCCGAAATTAAAGATACAGGCCTGGGGCTGGCATTAAGTCGTGAACTGGCAATTATGATGGGCGGAGATATTTCGGTGAAAAGTGAATTGGGAAAAGGCTCAGTTTTTTCTGTTTTAGTAAAGATTAAAATAAGCGATAATATTAACGAAATTGTAACAATTAGAAAGAAAATTACCGGTATAAAAAATGGAAATAAAAAATATCGTATTTTAGTGGTTGACGATAAAAAAGAAAATCTTTTAGTAGTGGTTAAATTACTTAATATGGTTGGATTTAAAACCATGGAGGCGATTAATGGTAAAGATGCCATTGATAAATTCCGGAGTTGGGAGCCACATTTAATACTAATGGATATCCGGATGCCGGTAATGGATGGTTATGAGGCTACAAAAAATATAAAATCAACACCAAAAGGTAAAAATATACCCATTGTTGCACTTACTGCAAGTACGTTAAAAGACGAACAAAATAAAGCAATAGAATTTGGAATGCAGGGGCATATCGGAAAACCTTTTCGTGAAAATGAGCTGTTTACTACCATAGGTAATATTTTGAACATTGAGTATATTTCGGCAGATGAAGAAATTAAAACAATTTCGTCAAATATAAAGGACAAAGAGAGTATTTTTAGCGAAATTTCATTGTTACCACAAAATTGTATTAACCAAATGAAACGTGCGGTTGAAATTGCTGATTTCGAACTATTGTTAGAATTGGTTAACAATTGTGCCGCTGAGTATTCTGGCCTGGCATGTGAATTAAAATCGCTGGTTGATAATTATGATTACGAGTACCTTGAGAAAATATTAAACATTAGAAATTCAACAAATGAATGATAAATATATATTTGAAAAAAAAATAGCAAATATTTTAATCGTTGATGATACTCCCGCCAACTTAAAAATTTTAGGTATTATTCTTAAAAACGAAGGATTTAAAATCAGGCCCGTATTAAATGGCGAACTGGCATTGCAGGTAGCCGAAAAGGAAAAACCAGATTTAATACTTTTAGATATTATGATGCCCGGGTTAAACGGGTTTGAAGTATGCCAGAGACTTAAAAAGAATGAAAAATTAAAAGATGTACCGGTAATATTTATAAGTGCTTTAAGTGAACCCGAAGATAAAGTGCGCGCATTTAGAGAAGGGGGAGTCGATTATATTTCAAAACCTTTTCAGGTAGATGAAGTAATTGCACGAATAAATATACATCTTAAAATAGTTGAGCAAACAAAAAAACTTATTGAATTGAATGCAACAAAAAACAAATTCTTTTCTATAATTGCCCACGACCTTCGAGGGCCAATTAGTAATTTAATGATGATTTCGGAAGCCATTGAAGAGACAAATGATATGGATGATGAAACTTTAAAAATGTTTCTCGACATTCAAAAGACCTCATCAAAAGAAACCATGGATTTATTGGAGAATCTATTAATATGGGCAAAATCAAATACCAATCTTATTCAAAACAGCCCGGAAAAAATTGATATTAACGGAATTATCAAAACGAATATAGACAGTTTCAGAAATGAGCTGTTCATTAAAGAAATTAATGTTAATATTAATATAGACGATTTTATTCCTCTTGAAGCCGACCCAAATATGGTATGTTTGGTTCTCCGGAATTTAATTTCGAATGCTGTTAAATTTACTCCCAAGAGTGGAATTATAAGTATTTCTGCGCATGCTGGCAAAGAATACTCAGTTTTGGTGAAAATCGAAGACAATGGATTAGGGATGAGCGAGAACCAACTAAATAATTTATTCCGTCTCGACGTGAATAATAAAAGGTATGGAACTGAAGGAGAAACAAGCAATGGACTTGGATTGGTACTTTGCCATGAATTTATTGAAAAAATGGGTGGTAAAATCTGGGCAGAAAGTGAAGAAAACAAGGGTTCTACCTTTAGTTTTTCTTTGCCTTAAACAAAAATATTATGCTATTAACATTCATAAATAATTAAATTAAATGAAACAAATATTAGTAACAGGAGGAACAGGATACATTGGATCGCATACAGTAGTTGAATTACAAAATGCTGGTTATGAAGTAGTAATTGTCGATAATCTTTCGAATTCGAGCATAGAAGTTTTGGAAGGAATTGAAAAAATTACCGGAATAAAACCTGTTTTCGAACAATTTGATTTGATTAATAAAGATAAGGTTGATGATTTTTTTAAAAAATATCAGAACATAGAAGCAATTATACATTTTGCAGCCTTTAAAGCAGTTGGAGAATCGGTTGCAAATCCTTTAAAATATTATAGAAATAACCTCGATTCACTGGTCAATATTTTAGATGCCATGGATCGATATAACGTTCTCGGATTGGTTTTTAGTTCGTCGTGTACCGTATACGGACAACCTGAAAAACTGCCTGTAACAGAAGATGCACCAATTGTAAAAGCAAATTCGCCTTATGGAAATACCAAACAAATTTCTGAAGAAATCATACAGGATTTTTTAAGTGCATGTCCGAAATTAAAATCAATTGCGTTACGGTATTTCAATCCGGTGGGTGCACATGAATCCGCTTATATTGGTGAATTACCTTTGGGAGTACCGCAAAACCTGGTTCCTTTTATTACACAAACAGCAGCCGGTTTACGCCAGCAACTGAGTATTTTTGGCAGCGATTACAATACACCTGACGGAACAGCAATTCGCGATTATATTCACGTGGTAGATCTTGCAAAAGCTCATGTAATTGCAGTTGAACGTCTGGTTGAATCAAAAAGCAAAAAAACATTTGAAGTTTTTAATCTTGGAACCGGAAGAGGTGTTTCGGTTTTAGAAGTGGTTCATTCATTCGAAAAAGTTTCAAAACAAAAACTAAATTATAAAATTGTTAATCGCCGGCCGGGCGATGTAGAAAAAGTTTATGCGGATACAACTTTTGCCAATCAGGAATTGGGGTGGTTTGCCGAAAGTTCGCTCGACGATATTCTGACCTCAGCATGGAAATGGGAAAAAAAGATTCGGGGATTTAAATAACCTGATCAAATCAGGCTCACGAAGTAACTAATCTTTTTATTCTCGAAATAAGATTCGGAAAATTATTGATTTTATTATTGATTAATTCAATATCAAATGCCTGAATTTCGTGTTTTAATTCCAGACAAAACTGGTTGAGAATATTACATGAATAATTCTTTGAAAAAGAAGAAAGTTTCTGTTCAAATTCTTCAATTTCAAAAATAATAAGATCATTTTTTATATTATTCCATATCGGTATAAAGTCATTTTCAAGAACTGAAATAATCGCTTTTAGGTTTTCAGTTTTTTCACCAATTTCTACTTCATCCTTTTTATCTGTAATTTCAGCGGTTACTGTTACATATTTATGAGGTAATAATTTCAACATAATCTCCATAACGTCTTTTTTTAAAATTGGTTTATGAAGAAAAGCATCGAATGAATTGCTGAGAGTTTCAATTTCATTATTCATTGTAGATGCTGAAAATGCAACGATAGGTATTTTTTTTAGCTTTTTATTGTTCCGAATTAATTTTGTAGTATCATATCCGTTTAAATCAGGCATCCAAATATCCATAAAAATTAAATCTGGTTCTTCTGTTTGTAATATCTCCAGAGCCTGTCTTCCACTTTTTGCTTCAAGGAAGACTATTTTATCTGAATAAATTATTCGTTTTAATACGTTTATATTAAAGTCAACATCATCGACTATTAAAATTTTACAAGGCTCGGTTAATTGATAAGAACTATAATCATGATTTATATCTATTTCTTTTGTTTGGTCAGCAATTTCAATATTATAAAATGTTACCGTAAAAACCGAACCTTTTCCAATTTCACTGTTTAGCTGAACATCAGCATTCAATTTATTAAGTAATCCTTTAACAATAGTAAGTCCTAAACCTGTCCCTTCATAATTCCTGTTACTTTGCCCACTTTGCTGCGTAAAGGCTGAAAAAATAAGTTCCTGTTGATTTTCCTGAATACCAATTCCTGTGTCTTCAACACGTATTTCAAGATTTAAACTATTGTCAGATTCTGCTTGAACCGTTTTGACCAAAACACGAACAAATCCTTTTGTTGTATATTTTACTGCATTGGAAATTAGGTTGAACAAGATTTGGTAAAACCGAATTTCATCCATATAAATGTATTCAGGAGCATTTGGATCGATGACAACAGAAAAGGCCAGATTTTTAGACTCAATTTTTTGTTTAAGTACAAGTTCAATTTCATTTAAAACCAACTGTATTTGCATGGGTTCCATTCTGATGTTCATTTTCCCTGATTCAATTTTCGAAAGATCCAGAATGTCGTTAATCAAAACCAAAAGGTTTTTCCCGCTGTTTAAAATAGTATGTAAATACCTTCTGTGTAGTTTATTTTGAGTGTTATCATATAACCATTCGCTAAATCCTAAAATGGCGTTCATTGGTGTTCTTATTTCGTGCGATACATTAGCAAGAAATTCAGATTTTGCCATGGAAGCTTCTTCTGCTTTACTTTTAGCAATTTGAAGCTCTTTTTCCCGTTCTTTACTTTCTGTTACATTTCTTATAATAGCCATTACCTCGTTTCCTCTCAATTTGACCAAACGAGCTTCATAAAAATCCGGATTTTCCTGAAAAATGCATTCAAAATCAAATTTGAATGTTTCTTTATCTAAACATTCATTTATAGTATGGATAAATTTATTCCCAAGCTCGTTTCCCAATAGGGTGACAATGTTTTGAGTTTTGGTGAAATCTACACTTACAAATAAACTATTCTCCTGAGACGATTCAAACGAAATGATATTTCCTGTATCGGAAAGTAGCATGATTTGGTCTGGAATTGAATCAATAATTCCCTTTTTCTCAGTAATGTTGTTTATCAGTTCTAAGTCTATTTTTTTTCGCAGGTAACTGTTCGAAATAATATTTGAGATGGTGCGTAAAAGCTCAATTTCCGATTTTGTCCATTTACGGTTTACCGTGCATTCATCAAAACCTATAAATCCAAAAAATCGATTGTCTATGTAAAGTGGTAAAACAATTATTGCTTTAACTAATTGAGGCTCAAGAAATATTCTTATATCTTCCGGCAATTCTGTAATGTTTTCAGAATAAATAATTCCTTTTTCCAAAAGAATTTTTTTCCACGAGGGAATTATCTCATAGGGTATTTCCTGCAATTCATCTATTTGAGGTTCAATATTTACATTACACCATTCGTATGTATTGTTGGTTTTTTCACCATCGGTGCTGTTTTCAAAAATATACACTCTGCTAACTTGTGTATGTTCGCCAATAATGCGCAGTGCATCTTTTGTTTTATTATCAAATTCCTTTACTGAATTATAATTCAGCGAAATTTCTGAAAGAATTTCCTGTTGTTTTAAATTATTGGCAATTTCATTTTCATACTTTTTTCGTTCTGTAATGTCAACCATTACACCTCTAATCCCAGTAATTTTTAAGCTTTCGTAAATTGGCGAGGTATAAATTAAAACAGGGAATTCCTCTCCATTCTTTTTTAATGCGATATGTTCGTTCGTAAACTGTTCGCCGGTTTTAATTATACTTTCAAATTTTTTTGCTATTAAACCGTGCAAATCGAGTGGGAAAATATTAAAAATATTAAAATTTGGATTCCATATTTCTTCATTGGTGAAGCCAAGTTTCTGAATCGCAAATTGATTTGCATACTTCAATTTTCCTTTTGAATCAACTTCGCAAATCATTTCAGGCAAAAATTCGGTGAGTTCACGATAACGTTTTTCGCTGTTTTGCAATTTATTCCGAAATGATATTCGTTCTGAAATATCGCGAATTATAACAATTCTACTTCCTTTATAATTTTTGATATTTTGTTTTTCAACAGAAAAGAACTTAATTTCGCCATCAAATTCACATTCCAAATCCTCATTTATATTTTTATTTAATACAACTTCCATTAATTTTGAGGATTCTACTATTGCGAGTGTAGCTGTTAATCCAATTACATTTTTGTTTTTAATTTTAAGTAAAGTATGTGCTGTTGCATTAATATCCTGAATTCTGTTATTTTCATCAAGAACAAGAATGCCTTCGCCCAAATTTTCTATTAAAATTTCCCTTGCCACTGGAACTACATTAATAAACCGAAAATACAAAATAGAATATGCAAAAAGTAATCCTCCCAAAACCATACTTCCCGGTACAATGTCAAACCCAGGAGCCACATTTATTCCTGTCAGATAAAAGAAGCTTGCTGCCCATGGCATTAATCCTGCGGTAAAAACTACAATGCCTTGCGACATAAAAATTGATGTATTTTGAATGATAAACCGGAATAGTAAAACTGTTGCAATAATCAGAATTAAGTAATTGTATCCCATATATCCAATCCAGAACAATACTCCATGGTCATATTCCATTAAGTTTGTTTCAGGAGAAATTGCTGAATATCCTGACCAAATTAAATGGTGCAAATCATTTGTAATGGCAAGAACAAGAACAACAAAAGGAACGATAAATAATAATAGCTTTTTTTTGTTGGAACCAAACCATTTTTTTCCGGTGAAACTTAATACCAAAAGAAAATAAAAAATTGGTGTAGTTACAGCCCCCAAATAAGCAATTTTAGCCCATAGTATTTTACCGGTTTGATTGTTCGATGTAGTTTCGAAAATAATAAAAAAGGTCCATATTCCAGCCGTAATCATCAGGCTAATAAGTTCTTTTGCACTTTTAACCGACCTGCGTTGCCAGGCTAAAAAAGCTACAAAAAAGGAAATAAGTGTCGCCGAAATAAAAAATATAGAATATATTGTCAGATTTTGGCTCATATATTAAAACTAAAGATTTTTTGTAACCGTTCATGGGGGCATAAGAACAATAAAAAGAATGATATTAACAA
>CAYZBC010000217.1:0-8929 GCA_964476535.1 uncultured Maribellus sp. | reverse complement strand
CCTTTTTGTACTGAACAATTTTTCTGATAATATTTACCGTTTGAACAGCCACCACTAATTTCTTTTCAGGAGCTATTTTTTTCTCGTCTGAAAACAAAAATTTCACAAATAATTTTAATTCTGAACTTTGTCGAAAAAGATCCAGCGTTGATTGAATCAGATTTTCCTGCAAATTTATTTCCTGTAAATACAATTCATTTGGTTCAGAAGCATTTCCCGGATTTAAACGTGTAAGTTCAATCCCCAATAAATTTTTGCTTTTTAATTTAAGCAAAAAATCGGGCGATTCTGAGGAGACAAGAATACCCTTGGGAAAATCCGCATAACTTTCCTTGAAATATTGCATGATTAAAATTTCCAACTGTTTCTTTTCGGGCTGCATTAAAATTTATTTTCCCCGAAAATACAAAAAAAAATGCCACTACTTAATTTCTCAAATAGTGGCAAAAATTATTCGAAAAACCATTCTCCGGCTCTCCAGAGAAAAGTATCTTAATAATTTGTTCAGGGGATTATTTTTTGCGGTAAGTTGCCACAGCTATTTTTGAATCGGCAGTTCCATAATATAAAAACCAGGTTCCATTGAAATGCACTAAACCTTCTAAAAAGCTTACGCTATTTACTTGCCCTGTAATTTCATAAGGTTTTTCGGGCCTGAAAAAATTACTTTCTGTACGGGCAATTACTTTTGTTGGATCAGCAGAATCAAGCAGCACTTGCCCGGCTGAATACGTTCCTGCCGGTAGATTTGAATCGCCTGTGTCTTTATGATTTTTTGAGTTGTAAATAAATACAATTCCATTTTCGGTTAATATTGCCGGTGGACCGGGTTCTACCAATTCGCTGTCGAATTTACCGTCGCGGGGAGCAAAAATAATCTTAAAAGCTTCGTGTCCACGCATTTCGTCGTATTGTTTTTTCGATTCATCGGTTTCGGGAACAGGTGTCCAGTCTATTAGATTTTCTGAAGTAGCAACGTAAATATTCGACTCTCCAAAATACATCCAGTATTTTCCATTTATTTTTGTGGCAACCAATTTATTTTCTACCTGTTTTGCAACAACGGAACCCGACTTCGACCAAATTTTTACAAATTTACCGCCTTCTGCTTTCTTGAAAACAGAGCCATGTTTGGTCCAATTTATTAAATCGGTTGAGGTTGCTATAAACAGGCGTGCTTTATCACCATTGTAGGCAGTGTAGGTCATATAATAAGTGCCGTTTTCATCTTCAACAATTCGGGGATCTTCGCAGCCACCCTCCCACTCATATTCCATTTGTTCATCATTATCGGGATAAAATACCGGTTGAGGCTGTGTTTCAAAATGAAGCCCATCGGAACTTATTGCTAAACCAATACGCGACGTACCTGCAAATTTACCGATTGTGTCTTCGGCACGATAAAGCAGATAAACTTTCCCGTTTTTAACTACCGCTGCCGGATTAAATACATCCTTCTGTTCCCATTTTACTGTGTCTTTTCTAACCGGACAAAAGAAAACAGAAGAACTGTTTGGATTCAATACCGGATTAACTTCATCAATTTTTAAAAAAGGAGCCATTACCCAATCGCTTTCTGATAATTTTTCAGGTTTGCAACTGCTAATCAGGATGATTGTATATAAGAAGGATGCAATAAAAAATATGCGCTGTTTCATTGATATATTTATTTTAATAATTCTCGAAAGTGATTGAAAATATTACGATAGTTGTAGCCGATTGATTAAAATACCGCCGCCGAAAAATTTCGGCAGCGGCTATAACTAAACTAATTGCAGATTAATAACCTGGATTTTGAATTAAATTTTCATTCACATCAACAGCTGAAGTTGGCAATGGAAATAACGATTTTGTTGCATCGGTTACAGGTTTTTCCTGCCATGCTTCTGTGTATTTTCCGAAACGTACCAAATCCTGGCGACGCAAACCTTCCCAATACAATTCGAATCCACGTTCTTTTAAAATATCATCTAAAGTTACGACGCTGAGAGCCGGTAAAGTTTTCCCGGGTGCATTTCTTTTGCTTCTCAAAAAATTAACATCAGCTAATGCGCCATCTGGATCGTTACTACGTAATTTTGCTTCAGCACGAATCAGGTAAATATCCGAAATCCGCATAATCGGCACATCGTTTGGAGAAGAGAATTGACGTTCAGTACTTGCGTTTGGAGCAAATTTACTTACACGAACTCCCGCATTTTCCGGTGCACTTCCCAAATCAATTTCCGGATCAAAAATCAATGGATCCCCATTCCTTTGTTTCAAAGCAGTTCCATCAATTCCATATTGTTGCCCAACCAAAAATCCCTGGTTAAACCCCAATTCTGCAATATTTCGATCATCGTAAAATCTTGCATCGTTTTCCTGATCAAAAGTTTCGTAGAAAGTTTTAGTAGTTGAAGGACCATTCCATAAACTGTTTATGCTTCCAACACTTTGACTGTAATGTAAAGTGAAATTTGCCCAAACACTACCACTTCCCATATCTACATTGTCATCCATGGGAACACGTAAAATAAATTCGGAATGTTCAGCCACATTTTTTTGGAACATTTCCCAATAATCAGTTGCAACTGAATAAGTCCCTGAATTTATTAGCGCATCACTATATTGAATTGCCTCGCTCCATTTAGTTTCACCTCCATAAACCTCGTAATTCAAATACACTTTTGCCAACAATGCCTGCGCTGCTCCTTGAGTAACTCTTTCAGAACCTACCTCCGCCTTGGTTTTCAAGTTTGGCAGAATAGCAGTTAACTCACCAATAATGTAATCAGCAGCTTCTTTACTGCTTAATACTACTGGAGAGATAGAAAAATCCAACTCATCAGCTTCCCTGAAAGGCGCTTGTCCAAACAAATCATTGATTAGGTACATGTAATATGCACGTAAAAACCGGGCTTCGTTAATGTATAGCTCAGAAGTTGCATTTTGATCAAACTGCCCAATGTAATAAATGGCTGTATTTGCACGAGAAACTCCTTGACTTAGCGCATCCCAAACATTTTTCATTCGTCCGTGGTCTGCCGTCCATGTTTGCAGGTGCAATTGTTGCCAGTCACCATTGTCGTACCAGTCGGTACCTCTGGTTGGAATAATAACCTCATCGGTTGATACTTGCTGAAGCGCCCAATAGTCGTACCACTCAATTGTTCTTCTTAAACTCCCATATGGAGGATTAATAAGCGCTTCAATATTTGCCGGATTGTTTACCAAATCTGCACCCAATTGTTCATCCAAAACATTTTCTACCAAATCGGTGCAGCTCACTGTACTTAATAAACCAAGTACTGTAAAGAATAAAATAAATTTATATTGTTTCATTTTTTTCAGATTTAAGTTCTATTAAAATTGAAGATTTACACCAAAAGTAAAAGTTTGTGCTTTAGGATATGAAGTGTAATCCATTCCCATTGAAGGAACTCCTGCTTCGGAAGCATCTGTACTAACTTCCGGGTCGAAACCAGTATATTTTGTAAACAACAACAGGTTATTCCCGGTAACATAAACTCGTGCTTTTCCTAACCAATCAATAGTTTTAGTATCGAAGGTGTATCCCATGGTTAAGTTAGAAAGTCGGAGAAACGAAGCATCTTCAATAAAACGCGAAGAGAATGCGTTGGAATTGTCAGGACTTTCGTTTGATTCCAAAACAGCTTGTGTAACGTTGTTCCCTTTATCCAAAGGTCCTTTTAAGAACAGTGCATTCGCAGTATTGTTATAAACCATACTTCCTTCAGAACCATACCAAAACATACTAATATCGAAATCTTTGTATTGAAGATTTGTACTTAAACTGTATGTAAAATCAGGTAATGCAGAACCTAGATACTCTTTTACTTCAATGCCATCAGCATCCTTTTTGTACATGCTAATTCCGTTGGCATCCATTCCTTCATAAACCATTCCATAGAACATTCCTACCGCCTGTCCGTTGGTAATAATCTGAACTCTGGTTCCGGAAAGTCCTTGTCCGCTTGCATTACCGGTCTCAATCAATTTAACAGGCAAGTCTTTCACTTCATTTTTAATGTAAGCGAAGTTTACACCAAGATCCCAACTAAAATCTTTTTTATCAATTAATAAACCATTCACCCCTAATTCAAAACCATTATTAACGATCCTCAAATCAGGCACATTCTGCCATTGAGTTTGAGCTGCTGCCGGTGCTTTTGCCGGTACTTCGAGCAATACATCGCGGGTTGTTTTATTGAAAACATCAATGCTTCCTGATAGTCGGTTATTATAAAACCCAAAGTCAATACCAAAATTGGTTTGCATGGTTGTTTCCCACTGAATATCCGGATTAGGAGTTCTTAAGAATGTAATGCCCGGAGAAAGTGTACCGTTAAAATATCCATTTGCTGAAGGAGTTGTTCCAACGGCCAACAATGAAATCTTATCTGGAATTTCCTGATTACCGGTTAAACCCCAGCCTAAACGAATTTTCAGGTTGCTTAATTTATCGATTCCCTGCAAAAATTCCTCTTCCGAAGCTCTCCAGGCGAAAGCAGCAGACGGAAAGAATCCGTATTTTTTGTTTTCTCCAAATTTTGAAGAGCCATCCGCACGGCCGGTTGCAGTAAAAAGATATTTATCTTTATAACCATAGTTAACACGGCCGAAGAAAGATTGCAACTCGCGCTCATACGCAGAAGAATTTACATTGGCTGTAGAAAAATTACCGTATTGAAGATTGTCTGTGTATAAAATATCATCTACTTCAAATCCATTTACGTTCATTTCACTGGTAGATACTTTTATATATTGATACGCGTGTCCGGCCAGAAAATTGAATTTATGATCGTCTCCAACATTTTTTAAATAAGTAAAAAAGTTTTCTATCAGACGGTTATTGGCTGAAATTCCATTTATATCTGCTTCACCTTTATTCCCAAGGTAACTTAATTGTTTATCCTGATTTACTCTCCGCTCGGCTACTGTACGATCCAAGCCAATATTCATTTTATATTTCAGGCCTTTCACAATTTCAAATTCAGCTGACATATTCGCCAGAGTACGATCTGTTTGAGTCTCATCATTAACTAAATCAATCATGGCAACCGGGTTGCGTTGATCTTTATCGTGCTGATAGTATGTACCATCTGCATTCTTAATCGGATAAGTTGGATTAAGTTTTAAAGAGGTTAAAATAAGGTCACCTTCAAATCCTCCGGTTTCTGAAATTGGTGCACGATAATCTTCCACATGAGAAGCAATTAAACTTCCAACCAGGTTTAAACGGCCTTTAAAGGCTTTTTGCGAAACTTTTATTTTACCATTCATCTTTTGCATACCCGTTGACTTAACAATTCCTTCTTGATCGAGGTATCCTAGAGAAGTCTGATAGGTAAAATTATCTGTTCCGCCACCATATGATAAATTATGGCTTTGAGTAATTCCGGTAGCATAGATTTCATCTTGCCAATCGTTGCTAACTCCCAAGTCCAATAATTTCGAACCATTGGGTTTGGTGTATGAACGGAATTCAGAGGCAGAAAGCAAATCCATTTTTTCGCGAATTTGAGAAACTCCCATGTAACCATCATAATTAATTACTCCTTCGCCTTTTTTACCTTTTTTGGTTGTAATAAGTACTACACCATTGGCACCGCGAGCTCCATAAATAGCAGTAGAAGAAGCATCTTTCAAAATATCGATTGTTTCAATATCTTCAGGGTTCAAAAAGCTTATTGGATTTTTATTTGCGGACTCATTAATCCCGGCAGCAGTTCCTCCGTTTGGAGTAATATCGGCATTGTCGAGTGGAATACCATCGACCACATAAAGTGGTTCCTGACCCGAACGAATGGAATTTGAACCACGAATACGAACCGACATGCCTGATCCGGGCTCACCATTGTTTTGGGTAATATTCACCCCTGAAACTCGCCCTTGCATCATTTCAATCGGTGAACCAGCTACACTTTTGTTCATGTTTTCTTCCGTTAAACGGTTGGTTGCTCCTGTTTGATCTATTTTACGTTGAACACCATAACCTACTGCGATTACTTCTTCCAACTGATAAATATTTTCAACCATGGTAATATTGAACAGGGTTTGGTTACCTATTTCTATCTCCTGGGTTTCGAAACCAATAAATGAGAAAACCAGCGTGTTTGCACTTTGAGGAATATCAAAGCTAAAATTTCCGTCAAAATCAGTTATAGTTCCTAATGTTGTTCCCTTTACAGAAATTGTAACTCCCGGGAGAGGTAATCCCTGTGGATCATTAATAATACCGGAAACCACTCTGTTTTGTTGAATGACGTTGAGCAGAGTAGTTGCAGGTTTTTTGGTAATTACTATTTGTCGATCGCTAATCTTAAAAGAAAGATTTGTCTCATTCAAAGCCTGTTCCAAGACTTTGTCAACCGTAGAATTATTTGCTTCAACCGAAACTGTTTTTGAAACGTCAACCATATCGTCCGAATAAACAATAATGAATTCACTGTTCTTTTCAATTTCATGGAATACTTGTTTTAAGGTTACATTATTCAGTTCCATCGAAAATCGGGCAGTTTGAGAATATAAATTTGCCGCCGAAGCAATGACTGTTGTTAATACAAGAAGTAATGTTAGCCTCATAATAAGCAATGTTTTTTTTACACAACGGAATTCACCGAATATGTTCAACTTACAATAATTATTCATAAATTTATGCGTTTTGTTAATTACACCAATTAATAAATCTCTTGAGCCGGTGAATGGTACGAACATTTTCCGGTTCTTTTTTTTAATTTTCCTTAGATTTTTACATACGCTTTTTAGTTAGATTCAACAATAAAATAATTTCCGTTTTTCTGCTTGCCCCAGTCAATTGGAACCGTTAGCTGAATAACATTGAGAACTTCTTCTAGGCTGTTTTTTAAATCGAGTTTCCCCGAAATTTTATGGCCTCCAAGAAGCGGATCTTTTATTAGGATTTTTTTGTCATAATATCTTTCCAATTTTCTTAGAACACGATTTAAGTCTTCTGAATCAAATTTGAGCATTCCATCCTTCCACGAAGTATAAACCGAAACATCGACTTCGCTAACCGAGCTAACTCCTTCTGCTTTGTTAATATGAATTCTTTGATTAGGTTCGAGATAAATGTTTTCCTTGCCGGCAAGAAATCCATCTTTTTTTACATTTAAACTTACTTTTCCACTCACAAGAATTGTTTCAAAACTTTTATCATCGGCATAAGCAGAAACATCGAAACTGGTTCCTAAAACTTCCACGTCGATACATTCAGTACGCACAACAAAAGGATTTTCCTCATTGTGAGTTACCTCGAAAAACGCCTCCCCAATTAAAAGTACCTCGCGTATTTCCCTAGTAAATATCGATGGATACAACAACTGACTCCCGGCATTTAACCAAACTTTTGTCCCATCGCTTAACGTTATCATCGAACTTTTGCCAAATGGAATTACTACACGATTCATTTCAGCTTTTCCATTGGCTGCATCTTGAGTAATAGTATCGTTATTTACAATTATTTTGTCGCCGGTTGAATTGTATTTTATTTCAGAATCTTTTTGATAAAGCGGAACAGACTGCCCATTAGACAGAATAATCTGCGCCTCGTCGGTGTTTAGTAGTGTAGCATCAGCAATTTGAAATTCATTCGTATTTAATTCCTGGAAAAGATAAAAGCTCAAAGCTCCCGAAATAAAAATCACAATAATTAAGGCTGCATATTTTAGCAAATTTAATACCCCTAGTTTTCTTTTCTTAATCGAATTGTGTTGAATAAGATCCCATAACGAGAAAATTTCTAAAGCAGATAATTCTTTATGTTGAATCCTAAAATGATTAAATATTTCAACGGCTTCTTTAATTTCACCCTGCTGAGCCGGATTATTATTAAAGTATTCCTCCCAAAAATTAACCGCAATTGTATCGGTTTTCAATATCCAACGAATAAACGAATCGTCATTTAAAAAATCCTTTGAATTGTACTCTGAAAATTTGTTCATATTATAAACCATCTAAATACATAAGACATAAAGAATAATTATGTAGATACATTTAACTTTTCTTTTTACATGTTTTAAAACACGTTACTTGCTGCCAAAAAGAAATAGTAAGATATTTTTGATGTGTTTTTTGTCGAGATGGATTACATCCCTTATTTTTTGAATAGCCCTGCTAACGAGGGCCCTTGAAGATTGTTCAGTTAGATGCAAAACATGTGCAATCTCTTTATGGCTCAAACCCAGATTAAACCGAAGATACAAAGCCTCTTTTTGCCTGCTTGTGAGCGATTCGATAGCAGAACGTACGGCAAGAGTTTTTAAAGAATGGGTGTCGCTTTCGTACTCAAGGTCAATTATATTTTGAAATTCTATTTCGAATCGGTAATCTCCAGTTTCAACAATTTCTTCGAACTTTTGCTTTTTAACCGATTCCTTTATGATTTTTCTTTTAAGCGATTTTAACAAATAACCTTTCACATGTTGAGTTTCCGAAAGATTTGTTCTGGTTTGAATTAATGTAATAAACATATCCTGAATGCAGTCCTTTACAAAACTCCTGTCAACCGTAAACTTACAGCCAAAATCATACAAAGCATTCACATTGTTCAGATATATTTTAGTAAGAGAGTTTTGATCACCATCTAAAAATTCCTTCCATAACAATGGTTCGTTGATTTCTGGCTTAACTTGCATGAATTCCTTTAGTTACAAAAACAATTAACATCAAAGATATAATATTTTAGCCGATGCATAGAATCAAACTTACATTAATTAAAATTGTAATATACTAATAGATATCATGTAATTCTAACAACGAATGTATTACAAATATTTTCTGAATTGTAGATTTTAAACTTCCCATATTTCAAAACTGTAATTATAAATATTCGTTTTTTTTATTTTAATTTTAAGGAGGGCGATACAATTGTTACCAACCACCCAAAATATGGAGGTTCACATTT
>CAYZBC010000216.1:0-8963 GCA_964476535.1 uncultured Maribellus sp. | reverse complement strand
AAACTATTAAACTCTTGCCAAATAGTACAAGAATATTAGAAATAAGATACTAATTAAATTTTTGATTTCTTTCAGATTAGCCTTCTTATCTTTTGGGTATTTATATTCCATTAAATACCAATTTTCAGTAAACGAAATGCTTTTGCCGGGTACAATCCATTCCCACGGACCAATGGGTTCTATCTCACAAATGCCTTCTTTATTGTACCAAATAGAAACAGTTGCACCTGTCATTTCTCCGTAAATTTTCTCCGGAAATACTTCAAATTTCTTAATGAAAAGTTGGTTGTCTTTTGTAATGTATGCCAACCAACCATCAGAACCATCCGTAATAATTTTAGCATTTTCGGGTGGCCCCACTATTTCCAAAACTCCTTCCCGAATCCTTTCGTTTATTCCGTCTTCAGGTGAATAATCTAATTCATTTGCTCCTGTATAAACCATGTAACCTTTTGGAAATCTACTATTTCTATTCAATGGTGCCAAACAAATTCCATGCACTTCACCAAAAGTTCGGCTCCAGTGGCAATACCTTTTTTTTGTATCGCTTACATTTGTAATTGTTTGTGTAAAACTTAAATGCGATGTATTTTCATCCAATATAAATTCACGTATTAAATATACTCCGGCCTCTTTAGCAACCTGACTTTTTATTTTTATATAATTTGATTTTTTTTCAACCAGCTCCCAATTTCCTAACTAGGTTTCAGGTCTTGGAGGAACTAATTTTTCAGGTCCGAAATCACATCTTCCACCGTCGGGACCAGATTGTAATTCGTTTCCAATTTCCCTGTTAAAGAGTACATTATTTCCATTTAACGAATACTCCATAATTCGTCCACCAACTTCAAGATCGATAGATACAATTATTTTCCCATTCGAAATCTCAATCCTGTTTTCCCTTTTTCCAAAACTGGTAAATCCTATAAATACGCTGGTTACGATTAAAATATATTTTAAAAATTTAATATTCATTTTTGGTGATGTTTTCGTTAATGCAAGACTCTATATCCAAAAATATATGCCACTTTTTTGGTATATTTATTTCTTTCCTTTTTTTGTCGAGAAAGGTTGGGATAGAACTAATTCCTTCAAGGCCGTTCGTCAAATTTCTTAATTTTATGAATAACAGTCGGCTCAGCATTTTCGTACATTTCACGAATAAACGGGTCATTAAAAGGCATAGTCCGTTCAATAAAAGGCATTTCATCAACGCGGTCGAATAATCTTTCTTTGGCGGCTTCAATATCTTTCCCGTAAATGTGGTACGAGTCAGCTTGCCAATTTAAGCGGCCAAGTTTAACAGTTTTCCCTGTATTTTTAGCAACTCCCGCTGCAATTACTTCTTTGTTGAATTGTATGAAACCAAACATGTTCATAAAACTGGCTCCCCAGGCATCGTTGCTGCGGAAGCGAATGTTACAATTCAACCAATAAACGCCTTCTTCGTCTTCCAAAATGCGATACCACAACGACTGCAAACAAGGCGGATCGTAACAATCGTTATCTAAATTTGGCATCCAGGTAATCATTTGTGCCTGGCGTGTAAATGGTTGAGCCGAAAGTTTGTTAATTACACTTTCAATTTGGTCAATTTTAAACGGCCCAACTTCAACCGACTCTCCATTAACCAGATCTTTCCAAACCCCATAATTTTTAATTCGCCCGTGGTAAGTGTATTCCCAACGGGTATCTTTTTTATCGTTTACGTTTTTTACCCAATGGTCTTTATACCCTTTCAATTCTAAAACATACTCTTTCAAATCTTCAATTCCCCCCGGAAATGCCATGTGAATCATCGGGTCGGTTTCCGGTTCTTCAATCGTTAAATTCATTGTACAATCTATACTCAACGGGTCGCCCGGTTTGTCGTACTGTGTTTCAAAACGGGTACCTTTTTCGTTTAAATTTATTAATGCCAACTCGTAAGTTTCTGCCAACGATTTTCCGGAAACGGTGATTACTGGAATATTCTTCATTCTACTCAATTTAAAAATTGTTAATGTGATTGATTGTCACTCTCTTCCAAACCAAACGGCCATCTCTCCCAATCCGCGATGACTCCAGGAATAATAAGGGACCATCTTTAGACCTTGCTCCGATTCCAATTTAACTACTCCTTCCAAAGTGTTAGACTCAAAGGTCGGTTTGAATTCGGTTTCGGATGAAATGGTTTCTTTAAGTACCCCTTTCGGATTATCAACTTGCTCGGCGCAATAAACAATCGGTCCACGTTCAATTGCCATCTTCCCGGCAATATCTTTTACATTTTCGTTGGGAATTACTTTTCGGACTTTCATGGGTAGAACCAGTTCCACAACATCACCTTCTTTCCATTTTCTTTGTATTAAAATGTAGCCGTTTATTGTTTCAACAAGTTGCGATTGGTTATTTATAAATAGCCTGACTTCATTTTTATTATCATCAACATACGAATACAAATCGCTTGGAACAGGTTGGTTTTGTGCCCATCCCGGAATACGAATTTTAAAAGTAAAATCAACTGGTTTTTCAGCTGACACGCTAAATTTTACATTTCCTTCCCACGGATAATTTGTTTTCTGTTCAATCGAAAAATCTTTTTTATGAATATTGAAATTAGTTTTACTCTCCATAAAAAGATTGGCATAAATTTCATCTTCGGTTTGTGCATAAATGTAGTTGGGGATTGCAGGAATAAATCGTGAAAGATTAGAAGGACAGCATGAACAGTTAAACCAGGGTTTTCGTTCGGGAGCACCCTGATTAAAATTATCTTTGCCATCGAATTCCAAAACATTGGGATAGAAAAAAGTGTTCCCTTCAAAAGAAATTCCCGAAAGCATTCCATTGTACAAAGTACGTTCTAATACATCGATGTATTTACTTTCTCCTTTCATTAAAAACATACGATGGTTCCAAAATACGTTAGCAATTGCAGCGCAGGTTTCGTTGTATGCGTGGTTAGGAAGTTGGTAATTTTCGCCAAAAGCCTCGCCTTCGTACATGGCTCCAATTCCTCCGGTGATGTAAAATTTCTTGCTCACTACATTTTCCCAAATGATATTTATGGCATCAATGTATTGTTGGTTTCCGGTTAACGCTGCAACATCTGCCATTCCGGAATACATATAAACCGCACGCACTGCATGACCAACTGCTTCGGTTTGTTCAATCACCGGTATATGATCTTGCCAATACGCACCGTTTTCCCATTTATTTTCACTGGTATAATCGCGAGTGTCAGATTTTCCCCGTTCATCCAAAAAAAACTGGGCAAGGTTGAGGTACTTCTTTTCTCCTGTTATCCGATAAAGTTTGCCAAGGCCAATTTCAATTTCCTGGTGGCCGGGAGCATCGTGTCTTTTATCCGGGCCATAAACCGATGCAATAAGATTTGCATTTTTTATGGCCACATCAAGAAAATTGGTTTTTCCGGTAGCCTGAAAATGCGCTACCGCTGCTTCGTACATGTGCCCTACATTGTATAACTCGTGACTGTGGTTGCGAACCTCTTTCCAGCGTTCTTTTCCATTTCGGTCATTCATTGCTGAATCACCTAAAATGGTTCTGATTGTGTACAAATATCCATCGTCTTCCTGGGCAGCTGCAACTTTTGCAATTAGATCATCAAGATATTTATCGAGTTTCGGGTCGTATTTTTGCTGAAGCGAATACGCAGCACCTTCCATAATTTTAAAAACGTCGGAATCATTAAACCGAATTCCCTCAAAAGTTCCCTCTTTTAATCCGCCTGCCACCTCAAAATTAGAAATGCGACCTGTCTCCTCACATTTTTCAAAACAGTACGGAATTGTTACATCTCGGTTAGTAGCAATTCGTTTCGACCAAAAATTATCGTTTAATTTAATATTTTCGGATGACACGGGTTGAATTGGATAATCTTTTTTAGGTGCTTGTTTTTTACAGCTTGAAAAGAGGATTACAATGAAAAAAAGATAAAATAGCTTTTTCATGGTAGGTTGTTTTGGTTTTCTCAAAGATATTTATTTTCAACTGAATATAAAGAGAAATTATTTTGTAAAACAAAAACCGCCTTTGCGTACAAAAGCGGTTTATTTATTTAGAGTAAATTACCTACCCGATTTAATCCGGCAAGGAAACTTACGGAAAAGCACCAACGCAATGTTGGTACTTGTATTTTTGTTTTCCAAGTCCTTCTTGACGAAGGGGGAATTAAGAGGTGAATGCTCGGGTGAATGGTTTAAATCCTCCGTCCATCAACTGATGGACACCTCCTTTAAAAAAGAGGACTTGCTTCGAACAAAGTTCCCAAATATTATCTAATTTCAGAGCCCGGTTTAACCTCTGTATCCGGCGAAACAATCGACAAGGAACCATCCGCATTTTCAGCACACAAAATCATTCCCTGCGATTCGATTCCTCGCAATATTTTGGGTGCAAGGTTTACTAAAATACTTACTTGTTTTCCAATTAAATCTTCAGGTTTGTAATATTCTGCAATTCCTGAAACTACAGTGCGTTTGTAGATTCCGGTATCGATTAACAGTTTCAGCAGCTTTTTTGTTTTTGCTACTTTTTCAGCTTCAATTACAGTCCCCACGCGAATATCCATTTTATTGAAATCGTCGAACCCGATGTTCTCCTTGGCTGGCGCTGCAACTGCCTCTGCCAATTCATTGGCTTTTTTTGTGTCTTGTAATTTTTGCAACTGAGCCTCAATTACACTGTCTTCAATTTTTTCGAAAAGTAATTCCGATTTGTTCGTTTTGTGTCCTGCTTTAAGCAATTCTGTGTCACCTAATTTGTCCCAGTCCAGTTTCTCTAAATTGAGAAAATCACGCAATTTATTCATACTAAACGGAAGAAACGGCTCCAAACAAATAGTTAGGTTTGCGGTAATTTGCAAACTAATATTCATGATTGTTTTTACGCGCTCTGCATCGGTTTTTACAACTTTCCATGGTTCTTCGTCGGCAAGATATTTGTTGCCCAAACGAGCCAAATCCATGGCGTTTTTTAACGATTCACGAATACGGAAACTTTCAATACTTTTATCAACTTCGGCTTTAATTACAGAAATTTGAGCTAAAGTTGTTTTGTCGTAATCTGTTAATTCTCCACGTTCGGGAACAACACCATCGTAATATTTTTGAGTAAGAACCAGTGCACGGTTTACAAAGTTTCCGAGAACTGCTACCAATTCGCTGTTATTCCTGGTTTGAAAATCTTTCCAGGTAAAATCGTTGTCTTTTGTTTCGGGTGCGTTAGCTGTTAAAACATATTTCAACACATCCTCTTTTCCGGGAAAATCTTCCAAATATTCGTGCAACCAAACTGCCCAGTTTCGCGAAGTTGAAATCTTATCATTTTCCAGGTTCAGAAATTCATTGGCCGGTACATTTTCCGGTAAATTATAACTTCCCTCGGCTTTTAACATGGCCGGAAAAATAATACAGTGAAATACAATGTTGTCTTTCCCAATAAAATGCAACATTCTTGTTTCCGGATCTTTCCAATATTTTTCCCAGTCGGGGGTTAATTCTTTGGTAGCCGAAATGTATCCAATTGGCGCATCGAACCAAACGTACAATACTTTCCCGTCAACTCCTTCAATGGGAACCGGCACTCCCCAACTTAAATCGCGCGTTACAGCGCGGGGTTGTAATCCACTGTCGATCCACGATTTACATTGTCCGTAAACATTTGGCTTCCACTCTTTATGCCCTTCCAGAATCCACTCTTTTAACCAGGGTTCATATTCGTCGAGCGGCAAATACCAATGTTTTGTCTCTTTTAAAACAGGCTGGTTTCCGCTAATCATCGAAGTCGGATTAATTAACTCATTTGGGCTTAATGAAGTTCCGCAACTTTCGCACTGGTCGCCATAAGCTTTTTCGAACCCACATTTTGGGCAAGTTCCGGTAATGTAACGATCGGCTAAAAACTGCTTGTTCTCTTCGTCGAAATACTGTTCCGAAGTTTTTTCTATAAATTTACCATCGTCGTACAGTTTTTTGAAAAACTCAGAAGCTGTTTCGTGGTGAATTTTGGCACTTGTACGTGAATAAACATCAAACGAAATTCCAAAATCCTCGAATGATTTCTTTATGATTCCATGAAATTTATCAACTACATCCTGCGGCGTAATTCCTTCGTTCTTAGCTTTTAATGTAATCGGAACCCCATGTTCGTCGGAGCCACCAATTAGCAAAACTTCTTTATTGTTTAACCGAAGGTAGCGCGCATAAATATCGGCAGGAACATAAACACCGGCCAGGTGTCCAATATGAATTGGGCCGTTTGCATACGGAAGTGCGGTAGTTATTAGTGTACGTTTAAACTTGCTCATTCTGAAAATATTTAACTTTTCTTGATGTTCTATTTTAGGGGTGCAAAGGTAATTTAAAAATTAGAAAAGTTTATTGAAAACAAATTGGATTAACTTTGCGGCAAATTCAATTTATGTCACAATTTTCACACATCATTTTCGATCTCGATGGAACCCTCACCGATAACACTCAGGGAATTGGGAATTCAATTCAATATGCTCTCGAACAAATGCAAGTAGATGGATATTCCCAAGAAATTATCAACCAATTTATTGGACCGCCCTTACAATGGGGTTTTAAAAATGTTTTTGGAATGAACGATAGAAATACGGAACTAGCTGTTGGATATTTTCGTGAATACTATGCTGAAAAAGGGCTAATGCAGAACGTTCCATATCCGGGAATTTATGAACTTTTGGAAGAACTTCATTTTGCTGGTAAAAAAGTATATGTCGCCACTGCGAAATATGAAAAATATGCGCAAAAAATATTGGAGCATTTTGAATTCGACAAATATATTATTCAATTAAATGGGGCAGATTATAGTGGAAGAAAAGCAACAAAGACAGCCATAATTGGAAGTCTTTTGGAGGCTCAACAAATTGTGCCTTCAAAAGAAATTGTAATGATTGGCGACACTATTTATGATATTGACGGCGGCAAGGAAAACGGACTTTCTACAATAGCCGTTAATTATGGTTTTGGAAAAGAGTCAGATTTGAAAAATGCAGAACCCGATTTTTTTGTGGAAAGTGTGGAAGAATTATTTGAAATATTGACCACTTGATTTTAAGTCAATCAATTTTCAATTTTGTACCTTTCATTTTTGAAACCAATTTACGATGAAAATTCCATCATATTTAGAACAAGGCTCTAAAATCCGCATCATTTCTCCAGCAGGAAAAGTAGATGAAAAATATGTTATGCCAGCAGTTGAGTGGTTGGAAAGACAGGGCTACAAAGTAGAATTGGGAAAGTATGTATTTAGTCAACATTTCCAGTTTGCCGGAACCGATGAACAACGTTTGAAAGATTTGCAAATTGCGTTGGACGATTCAGAATGTTCAGCGATAATTTGTTCTCGTGGAGGTTACGGAACAGTTCGAATTATTGCCCAGCTTAATTATACAAAATTCAAAAAACACCCAAAATGGCTGGTTGGTTTTAGCGATGTTACTATTCTTCATTCTTGTTTGAATAATTTGGGAGCTGCAACCATTCACGGTGTAATGCCTAAAAACTTCTTAAACGATGCCGGAAATCCGACCGAAAGTCTTATTTCATTGATGAATTTGTTGAAGGGAAAGGAGATAGAATATTCGTTTCCAACAACTGAATTTAACCGAACAGGAAATGTTTCTGCGGAATTGGTGGGTGGCAATCTCTCCATAATTTCGAGTATGATTGGAACAAAATGCGATTTGGATATAACAAGGAAAATATTGTTTTTGGAAGATATTGATGAATTTTTGTATCATTCCGATCGGATGATACACCAACTAAAATTAGCAGGAAAATTAGATAAACTGGCAGGTTTGGTTTTGGGTGATTTTACGGAGATGAAGGACAATGAATCTCCTTTTGGAAAAACAATTCACGAAATAATTATAGAAGCAGTAAAAGAGTTTGATTTTCCGGTTTGTTTTGGATTTCCTGCCGGGCACGACAAAAAGAACCTGGCACTGGCTTTTGGTAAAACGTGGAATTTAATTGTCTCAGAAAATGAAACGAAATTGAAATTAATTTAATTCTTTCTTACTACTTTGTACTAATTACTCACAACTAAAAAATGGTTTCAACCCGCGAAATAGGAGATATTGCAGAAGGCCTGGCACAGAAACATTTACTTAAACTTGGTTACAAAATTAAAGAGACCAACTGGTATCACGGTCATTTAGAATTGGATATTATTGCTGAAGATAATAATGAATTAGTAATTGTAGAGGTAAAATCGCGCAACGGAATTAGATACGAACATCCTTCTGAAGCCGTAACAAATTCAAAAATAAAAAGAATAGTAGAAGCGGCTGATGCCTACATTTTGGAAAAAGATATTGATTTGGAAACCCGGTTCGACGTTATAACAGTTATTTTTATTCAGCAGAAATACGAGTTGGAACATTTTAAAGACGCTTTTTATCCGACCATGTAATTTGATTCCACTATTTTTAGCATTCAAAATTTATTCAAAATGAACATTGAAGAAATCAGAGAATATTGTTTGGCAAAAAAGGGAGTTACAGAAAGTTTTCCTTTTAACGAAACAGTACTGGTTTTTAAAGTGATGAATAAAATGTTTTTGCTCACCGACTTAAATGGTGCCGGAGTTACACTCAAAAACGATCCTGAAAAAAACATCGAACTTAGAGAAGAATTTGTTGATATTGTTGATGCCTTTCACATGAATAAAATGCACTGGAATACAGTTCAATACAAAGGTTCTGTTTCGAATGATTTTTTAAAAAAATTGATAGATGAATCTTATGATATTATTATTAATAGTTTAACCAAAAAGAAACAAGAAGACTTTAAAAATTTGTAAAATGAGATTAACATCATTAGTACTGTCATTTTTATTTTTTGTCCATTCATTCGTTTTTTCTCAAGACAAAGAGGTTTTTACCATTGTAAAAGAGATAAAACATTTACCTGTAATAAGCCAGGGAAGTA
>CAYZBC010000215.1:0-9055 GCA_964476535.1 uncultured Maribellus sp. | reverse complement strand
AATATTTTTGGATCCCGAGGCAAGCCTCGAGGTATTAAACCTTAATGAGAATAATGCACAAAATGAAACCCATTATCCCGGTAGTTGCACTGGCAAAAAAATACTACGGAAAAATGCCAATGGCAGTTGGCACTGGCGGTTACAATCGCCTTGCATGGAAAACAATGGAAATTTTAGGTTTGGATAAATACTTCGAAATTTTGGTTTCTTTCAACGAAGTTACTCACCCAAAACCACACCCCGAAACCTTTCTAAAGTGCGCAGAACTTCTGGGAATTGAACCTCAATTTTGTGAAGTTTTTGAAGATGGTGAACTTGGAATGCAAGCTGCAAAATCTGCAGGAATGATGGCAACACTTGTAACAGATTACTACAAAGTAACAATTGGACAGGATATATAATTCAACTAAATACCAAATCGATGAAACTATTTTTCTCCTACCCCATTACCATTTTAATCTTTTCAACTTTTTTTTTATCATCGTGTTCAAATAGCAATTATAAAAACAAACGAAACCTTACCATCGCTTTTTACAATGTGGAAAATCTTTTCGATTTAGTAGATGAACCCGATAAAAAAGATGAAGAGTTTATGCCTGACAGTGAAAAGGAATGGAATGAGGATCGTTATTCAAAAAAGCTTGAAGATTTATCGAGGGTACTAAGTTCAATAAACGAAAATGAATTGCCCGAAATAATTGGCTTGTGCGAAGTGGAAAACAAAAAAGTGATTGACGACTTGGTTAAAACAGGAATATTAGCAAATGGAAAATACAAAATTATTCATTACGAAAGTCCTGATTTCAGGGGCATTGATTGTGCTTTGGTTTATCGTCCCGATGAGTTTAAAGTGATTACTAGCTTTCCAATAAAAGTGAATTTTAAAAACGAACCCAGCTATTTTACGCGCGACATTTTATATGTAAAAGGGAAAACAAAAAACCGGGAAGAATTTCATATTTTTGTTAACCACTGGCCATCCCGAATCGGAGGAACAGAAAAAACTGAACCCAACCGCATTGAAGTTGCCACAATTCTAAAAAGCAAAATTGATTCTATTCGAATGGAGAATACTTCTGCTAAAATAATTGTTATGGGCGACATGAACGATGAACCGTCGAATAACAGTTTGGCAAAAACTTTAATGGCTCAAAAACCGGAAGCTCGAAATGCCAATTTTGTTAACTTAATGTATCCCATTCATGAAAATAAAAAAGGTTCGTATTTGTACCGGGGAAACTGGAACATGCTGGATAATATTATTATATCGTCGAACTTATTGGATGATAAAGGATTTCAATGCAGCGATAAACAAGGATTTGTATTTCACAAAGAATGGATGGAATTTAAAAATAAGGAAGGACAAATTTCACCAAACCGTACTTACGGCGGGCCAAATTATTATGGTGGAATTAGCGACCATTTCCCTGTGTATTTTAGGTTGAAGAGATAAATAACAACGTATGAAATTCAAGATTGTATCAGAATATAGTCCAACGGGAGACCAGCCTGAAGCAATTGAACAATTGGTTGCAGGACTTAATAGTGGAGAACGTTTTCAAACGCTACTTGGAGTAACCGGCTCGGGCAAAACATTTACAGCGGCAAATGTTATCGAGAAAGTTGATCGACCAACATTGGTTTTAAGTCACAACAAAACGCTGGCAGCGCAATTATACAGCGAAATGAAACAATTTTTCCCGGATAATGCGGTGGAATATTTTGTTTCGTATTACGACTATTACCAACCCGAAGCTTATCTTCCTTCCACAAATACTTACATTGAAAAAGATCTGTCCATTAACAAGGATATTGAGAAATTGAGATTGAGTACCACCTCATCTCTTCTTTCCGGCAGACGTGATGTGATTGTGGTCTCTTCGGTTTCGTGTATCTATGGAATTGGAAATCCTGAAGACTTTCATGAAAATGTTTCAACAATAAAAACAGGCGAAAAAGTTTCGCGTAATGCGTTGCTCCGTAAATTGGTTGATGCGCTTTATTCCAGAAGCGAAGTTGATTTTGAGCGTGGAAATTTCAGGGTAAAAGGAGATACGGTTGATATTTATCCGGCCTATGCAGACGAAGGTATTCGCATTGTTTTTTGGGGAGATGTTATTGAGGATATTTTTGCTTTTGATCCCATTTCAGGGCAAACATTACAAAACTTAGAGGAAACAAAAATTTATCCTGCAAGCATTTTTGTTACGACCAAAGATCGGATGAATTCTTCCATTCATAAGATTCAGGATGATTTAGTGGCGCACATCGATTTTTTCAATGAAGTAGGAAAACCATTGGAGGCAAAACGAATTAAGGAGCGCGTGGAATATGACCTGGAAATGATGCGCGAATTAGGTTATTGCCCTGGCATAGAAAACTATTCACGATATTTTGATGGTCGAAAACCTGGAACCCGACCTTTTTGTCTGCTCGACTATTTTCCCGACGATTTTTTAACTGTGATTGACGAAAGCCATGTTACCATTTCGCAAATTCGCGCCATGTACGGGGGCGATAAATCAAGAAAAATGAACTTGGTAGAATATGGTTTCAGATTACCAGCTGCGATGGATAACCGTCCATTAAAATTTGAAGAATTTGAAGATTTAACACAGCAAGTAATATATGTAAGTGCCACACCTGCAGATTACGAATTGGAGAAATGTGAAGGAGTGGTTGTGGAACAAATTATTCGACCAACCGGCTTATTAGATCCAATGATTGACATTCGTCCCAGCACAAATCAGATTGATGATTTATTGCATGAAATACATCTTCGGATTGATAAAAATGAACGCGTTTTGGTTACGACTCTAACGAAACGAATGGCCGAAGAATTATCGAAATATTTGGTAAAAATGGGCGTTAAAACCCGATACATTCACTCCGACGTAGATACAATGGAACGGGTTGAAATTTTAGAACAGCTGCGAAGAGGTGAATTTGATGTGCTCGTAGGAATCAATCTTTTACGAGAAGGATTGGATTTACCTGAAGTTTCGTTGGTGGCCATTTTAGATGCCGATAAAGAGGGATTTTTACGATCGGAACGCTCGTTGACACAAACATCGGGACGGGCAGCTAGAAATATTAACGGACGAGTAATAATGTATGCCGACAAAATTACCAAATCAATGCAAAAAACCATTGATTCAACAAATTACCGCCGCGAGAAGCAACTAAAATACAACCAGGAAAACAACATTACTCCGACTCAAATTGTAAAACCAACCCGCGAAATTATTGGATATAAATACCGAAGCGACAAACAAACTGAATATTCAGGCGGAATGGGACATTCCGACATTGCTGCTGACCCGGTAATTCAATATATGAGTGCTGAAGGACTGGAAAAAGCAATTGAAAAAACTAAAAAGCAGATGAAAGTTGCTGCAAAACAGTTGGATTTTATTGAAGCAGCCAGATTGCGCGATGAAATGTTTGCGCTTCAAAATATACTAAGTGAGCGAAAACAGAAACGATAAATCTATTTTTCTTTTAGATACTTGTTTTTAAATGTATTTTTGCGCTAAAATTTAGAATTAATGGAATTTTCATTCTCAAATATTATAAATACCACCAAAGAATTAATACTGAATCCAAAATCGTTTTGGGTTTCACATAAAGAAAAACAAGACAATCAATTTAAACTTTTGGTTGGATTTCTTTTGCCTTTTATAGTTGCAATATCGGTTGCTGTTTTTTTGGGTGAATTTTTCAGGAGCAGCCATTTTTACATTGGATTTGCCTTTTTAAAATCATTGCGCTCAGTAGTTTTAATTTTACTTCAATATTTAATCTCCGTATTTTTCATCAACGAACTAATTAAAACTTTTGGTGGCGAAAAAAACATCTTGATTTCCCGAAATCTTGCGGTTTATTCATTAACTCCATTTTTGATGGTTTCAATGCTTACCGGATTATTTCCTTTTTTATATGTTATCGACATTCTAGGATTTTACGGCTTTTACATTTTTTGGGTTGGAGTAAAAGAGCTATTGATTTTTCCTGAAAACAAAAGAACAAGTTATACTCTTATTACTATTGTTGTAACCTTTTTTACATTCAGCTTTTTAAGTATTTTTCTTTCAAAGCTATTAACCGCGTATTATTAAATGGCACATCAGGTACAAAATATTAGCATTAAAAACCGAAAGGCAACTTATGAATATGAGTTGATTGAACGCTTTGTGGCTGGAATTATGCTGGTTGGTACGGAAATAAAATCGATTAGAAACGGAAAAGTGAATTTAACCGATTCGTACGCTCAATTTATTAATGGTGAAATGTATGTAAAAAACCTGCACATTGCCGAATACGAAATGGGAACCTGCAACAACCACATCGCAAAACGCGACCGCAAACTTCTACTGAATAAAAAAGAACTTCTGAAACTCGACAAAAAAGTGAAAGAATCAGGATTAACAATTATCTGTACTAAACTTTTTGTCAACAATAAAGGATTGGCAAAGCTTGAAATAGCTTTGGCGCGTGGTAAAAAAACCTACGATAAACGAGAGTCGCTTAAAGCAAAAGACGACAAACGTGAGATGGACAGGATGATGAAACATTGAGGGAAGTAGCAATTGGCAATCTCAGTCTCAGTGTACAATTGCGTCAACAGAAGAAAAGTTGCAAAGCTACACACTCACCAAATTATCGAAAGGAATAATTTTATCGCCTTTGTATTTCAAAAGTAAGTTCGCAACAGCGAGGGTATCTTTTTCGCAGTATTTTACAATTCGATCGATGTCATTTTCTTCCCAATAAATCGCCGAAACCTGACTTCCGTCTATATCATCTTTGGGTGTTGGAATATTAAACAGTTCGCACAATAACGACAGTGAGGTGTAATGTTTATAATCCCCAAATTTCCAGAGTTGAAGCGTATCAATAAGCATCTCTTTCATTTCCCACGGTTTGGCACCGGCAATGTCAAATATTTTTGGAAGTTTTATATTATTTACTAAAGCACGGCGAGCGATGTACGGAAAATCAAATTCCTGACCGTTGTGCCCGCAAAGTCTTCTTTTCCCTGCGCATGAAATTTTTTCCCAGGCATTAAAAAAATTGCTTATTAGCTTTTTCTCCTCATCGTCGTAAAACGATTTTACCCGAAAAAAATACTCCCCACTTTTTTGTGTTACATACCCAGCCGAAATACAAACTATTTTTCCAAACTCGGCATAAATTCCAGCTCTGTCGTAAAGGTCATTTGCCATTTCGCCGCTGTCAATTTTAAATTGCATTTTGTGTTCCCAAAGCTTTTTCCAATTCTCCGTTAACTTTTCATATTCAGGGGCAACCGGAACAGTTTCAATGTCGATAAACAAAATCTCTTCGATGTTTAAATCCTGTAACATTGTCGTTTCTATTTTAGTGTTTGGTTAATGTGGTTCGTAAGTATCTGAATGGCGACCAAATTCCTTCCACCTTGCGGAACAATAATATCGGCAAAGCGTTTGGTGGGTTCAATAAATTGCAAATGACTTGGACGAACTGTATTTTCATACCTTTTCAAAATCTGCTCAATATTTCGTCCACGCTCTTTCATATCGCGTCGTATTACCCTCGACAACCGAAGATCCGAATCACAATCAACAAATACTTTAATGTCCATTAAATCGCGTAATGCTTTGTTGGTTAAACACAAAATCCCTTCAATTATCAGAACATCTTTAGGCTCAACAACAATAGTTTGTTCTGCTCGTGTACAAGTTATAAAAGAATACTTTGGTTCTGCAATTGGTTCACCTCTTTTTAATTTTTTCACATGGTCAATCATCAATTCAAATTCAATCGATTCGGGGTGATCAAAGTTTTTCTTTCTCCGTTCCTCCAAACTTAAATGACCGCTGTCGAAATAATACGAATCGTGCGAAAGTATTGCCACTTCACCTTTTGGAAATTGTTTTTGAATTTTATTAACTACTGTGGTTTTTCCAGAGCCGGTTCCACCAGCAATACCAATTACAAGCATATTCTTTCTAATTAAATGTTATATTTTCTTCTTTCAATTTTTATTATTGAATTTACCACTAAGAAAACACTAATTTTGCAGTGATAAAAATACAATTTACAAAATTTAGACGGTAATGATAAACCATATAGTTCTTTTTAAATTGAAAGATTATTCTGTAAGTGAAAAAGAAATTGTTCTTGCTGAATTAAAAGAATTGCTGGAAGGTTTAAAAAATAAAATTACACAAGTAAAATACCTCGAAGTTGGGTTGAATTTTGAAATGGATGCAAAAAGCCACGACATTGCCTTGCTTTCTCATTTTGAATCGGTTGAAGATTTAGACAAATATCGAATTCATCCTGAACATTTAAAAGTTGTCGCCCGAATTGGAGAAGTAACAGTTTCCCGAGCGGCTGTAGATTACGAATTTTAATAATCAATCATGAGCGACTTATATCCATTAAAATTTAAACCCATTTATCTCGATAAAATCTGGGGAGGAAATCGATTACGTACACTTTTGAACAAAGATTACGGCAAACTGCCAAATTGTGGCGAAAGTTGGGAAATTTCTGGTGTTGAAGGCAATATCTCTGTAGTTGACAATGGATTTTTAGCCGGCAACAATTTGCAAGAGTTGGTTGAAATTTACATGGGTGATTTGGTAGGAGACGAAGTATTCAAAAAATTTGGAGAAGAATTCCCATTACTTATTAAGTTTATCGATGCGCAGCAAGACCTCTCTATTCAGGTTCACCCGAACGACGAATTATCGAAAAAACGCCACAATGCATACGGAAAAACAGAAATGTGGTACGTAATTGATGCTGAGGAAGGTGGATTGATTAATTCAGGGTTTAACAAAAATGTTACCAAAGAAAAATACCTGGAACTTTCTGGAAATGGAAAAATTACAGATCTGCTTCATTACGATATTGTTGATGAAGGCGATGTATTTTTTATTCCGGCGGGTCGCGTTCATGCAATTGGGAAGGGTGTTTTAGTGGCAGAGATACAACAAACTTCTGATGTAACATATCGCATTTTCGATTACAATAGAAAAGATGAAAAAGGCAATGAACGGGAATTACATACTAATCTGGCTTTGGATGCAATCGAATTTTCGTACTTAAATGAGTACAAAATAAAATACAACATTGAACAAAACCAATCGTCAGAAGTTCTTAGTTGCAACTACTTCACTACAAATATTTTAAAATTCGACAAGTCAATCGAAAAAGATTACAATCAGCTCGATTCATTTGTCATTTATATAAGTTTAGAAGGCGATTTTGAAATTGAATGTAACGGAGAAAATGTGAAGGTAAATAAAGGTGAATCAGTTCTAATTCCGGCGAGTATTGAGACGTTTCAATTAAAACCACTTTCGAAAGAAGTAAAAACGCTTGAGGTGTATATAAAGTAGGTAAGTAATAGTGTCAGCCATTTTATTAATTTACAGATAGAAATCAATATATTCTTCTTCCATGGAAATTAAAGAAGCTCGTTTTATTGTTAGCAATTCAAAAGTTGAAAATTGTCCAAAACCAGACAAACCTGAATATGCTTTTATCGGTCGGTCGAATGTTGGTAAATCATCGTTAATAAATATGTTGACCAACAAAAAATCGTTGGCAAAAATATCCGGGAAACCAGGAAAAACGAAATTAATAAATCACTTTCTAATCGATAGCGAATGGTATTTAGTTGATTTACCGGGTTATGGTTATGCAAAAGCACCCAAAGCCGAACGGTTAAAATGGGAGAAATTCCTAAAAAGATACATTTTAAAACGCGAGAATCTTTATTGTTTATTTGTACTTATCGACTCACGACACGAAGCTCAGGCAACCGATCTCAAATTTATGGAGTGGCTTGGGATTAGCGAAATTCCATTTTCAATTATCTTTACAAAAACCGACAAATTAAGACAAGATGAGTTGGAGGTAAACCTAAAAGCATACGAAACAAAATTGTTTGAAACATGGGAAACCATGCCGGGTTATTTTATCTCCTCGGCAGAAACCAGTGCTGGCAAAGATGAAATATTATATTTTATTGAAAACTTAAATCTGTCAGACTAGAAGAAAAATTCGAACAATTACACGATCTTGTTAACATTAAAAAATTATAGAATCAAAGTTTATTAACTTTGTAAATATTCCTAATCAAAATAATAACGTTGAAATGGGTACAAAGAGTCATTCCTTTAAAATTTTCTCAGGCAGAGCAACCAGTTCTCTTACTAATAAAATTTGTAGCAGTTTAGATTTAGAACTAGGAAAATCATCGTGCCCGGTATTTGCCGATGGTGAATTTGAACCTTGCTTCGAAGAAACCATCCGTGGTTCTCACGTTTTTATTGTACAATCGACCCCACCTCCAGGCGATAATTTGTTGGAACTTTTGTTAATGATTGATGCAGCCAAAAGAGCAAGCGCCTATAAAGTTATTGCAGTAATTCCTTATTTTGGTTATGCCCGTCAGGACAGAAAAGATAAACCACGCGTCTCTATTGGAGCAAAACTTATGGCGGATTTATTGTCTACTGCAGGTGTTGACCGAGTTATTACAATGGATTTACACGCCGACCAAATTCAAGGCTTTTTTAATGTGCCGGTTGATCATTTGTATGCTTCTGCCCTTTTTGTCCCATATATTGAAAAAATGGGACTAAAAAATATTACCATAGCATCCCCCGATGTTGGTGGAACCAAACGCGCCAACACCTATGCAAAAATGTTGGAAGCCGATATGGTTATCTGCCATAAAACCAGAGTAAAAGCCAACGAGATCGGAAATATGACAGTTATTGGGGATATAAAAGACAGAGACGTAATTATTGTTGACGACATGATTGACACTGCCGGAACCATAACAAAAGCTGCCAATTTAATGAAAAAAGGAGGTGCCAGAAGTGTAAGAGCTTTTGCTGCTCACGCAGTTCTATCTGGTCCGGCTGTTGAACGCATCGAAAATTCGGAGTTGGAAGAGGTTTTCTTTACCGACTCGATTCATCCCAGAATTGAAAGCCCCAAGATTAAATACATCACTATTGCCAACGATCTTGCCGAAGCAATAAGAAGAGTC
>CAYZBC010000214.1:0-9212 GCA_964476535.1 uncultured Maribellus sp. | reverse complement strand
AATAAATCCTCAATATAAATTAAATGTTAATTGTATTAGAAAGCTTTTTCCAGATTAAATTAGTCTTAAATTAAATCAAAAACAGAAATGATAATTAAAAACATTTATACATTTGCGCCATCATTAAATGAATGAACGTTCATTTATTAATATAAACAAAATGGCACGGATTACAGACCAGAATAAAATTAACAGGCTAAAACAATCAACTATGAAGTTGGTGGTTGAACGCGGATTCGGTGGGGCTTCTGCCTCCTTAATAGCAAAAGATGCAGATGTAGCCTCCGGATATTTTTATATGCATTACAAAAAGAAATACGAGATGGTGAATACACTACTTCAGGATGTTTACCAGGAAATTGTCAGTAAATTTGAGGAATTAACCAGCAACGGATCCACCTTTGAAAATATAGTTGAAAAAATGATTCGTCATTTCTTTAGCATGGCGAATTCAGAACCGATTAAACTCAAATTTCTTTATGTATTAATCAACGATTATAGTTTTGTAATCGACAAAGAAATACACGACGACATCTTCAAAATAATTAATGTGCTAATTTTCGATGGTCAATCTTCTGGCCAGCTAGATGAAAAAATAAACCAATCGGACCTGTATTTAATAGTTATTATTAATACTATCCAATACATCAATCAACTTTTTAAAAATTCCTCCAAACCACTAAACTTCAAAAAGAAAGATGAAGATCACCTGATATATTTAACCAAAAAAACTTTAAGATAAAATAAAAAATGGGAATCAAAAAACAATTTTTCAATACCGTTTTGTTGGTGCTGTTTGGGATTATTGCTGCCAAAGGTCAAGAGAATATCCAGTTGTTGACTTTCGAAGATGCATTAAAAATAATGACCGAACAAAATCCGGCACTTCAACAAGCGAAACAGCAAATCAAACAAAAGGAGTACGAATTAAAAGTAAAACGGGGTTTATATATGCCACAGGTTTCGTTAAGTGCAAATGCTGTTTCCATGTCGGAAATGCTTCACCTCGATTTAAACCCAGTAAAAGATGCCATTACGCCACTTTATAGTACACTTGGAACTTACGGCGAATTTAGTGGAGTTCCTAATCCAGACCCCACTACAAATACAATCCTTCCTATTTTACCCGACAACATTAGCACCGCAGCCGTGCGGGAACAATTATTGGAAGGAGGACAGGAAATTGCCAATGCGAATTGGGATGAGGTTATTCAAGAAAAAAACTTTGCTACAGTTTCGGCCGATGTAATGTGGCCACTATTTACGGGTGGAAAAATTAAAGGTGCAAACGATGCTGCCGCCGTAAATATCTCTATCAGTCGGGAAGAATTACGTGAAACCCAAGGTGAGTTACTATCGGAACTTGCTACTCGTTATTATGGACTTTCTTTAGGAATTCAGATTTTAGAAGTACGCCAGCAAATGTTAACTGCCGTTGACCACCACTTTTCCGACGCTCAAAAACTGTTCGACAACGGTATTATTGCCAAAGTGGAGCTTTTGCATGCTAACGTCTCGCGCAACGAAGCCGAGCGTGAAGTGAAACAAGCGGAACGAAACATAAAAATTATTCGTGCGGGTTTGGATGCAACGTTGGCTTTCGATTCGGCAGCAATAGTACAACCGGCAAGTCAGTTATTTATTAATAAAGAACTTTCCGATGTTTCGTTCTGGGTGTTACAAGCCAACAATGATAATCCACAAATCAAACAAATTCAAGGAAAAAGTGAATTAATCAATATTAAACACAAAGTAGATAAAGGAAATTATTTACCCACAGTTGCCATGATTGGAACCTACAACCTGGCTGAAAAAAAACTTTCACCCTACATGCCAGATTGGATGGTTGGAATTGGAATGAAATGGTCTGTTTTTGAAGGATTGGGCAGGGCAAATCAACTAAAAGCAAGTGAAACCATGCGCAGTCAGATTAACTTTGCCAATCAAAAAGCAGAGGCCGATTTAAAGGCCTACCTCACTAAACTGTACCAAGAATTACAAATGCAAATGGAACAAAAAAGCGAATTGGAAAGCACACTTGAACTTGCGAAGGAATACGCTTCAAGCAATGAAAAAGCTTTTAATGAAGGATTGACCACTTCTACATCTGTTGTGGATGCCTTCACAAAAGTTGCACAAGTTCAAGCACTTCGCTTGAAAGTTTTTTACGACTATGACGTTACCTTGGCAAAACTTTTACAAACTGCCGGAGTACCTGAACAATATATGGCATTTTGTGCAGGAGAGAATACGATTAATGAATAAATTACCGAATAAAAAATAGATCAAAATGAATAAGAAAACATTAGCCACCATTGCTGTACTGACCGCAATCACCGCTTTTATGGCATACACTTTTATTGTTGTATTAAAAAAAGAACCCGTAATTTTACAGGGCGAAGTTGAAGCAAAACAATATAAAATTGCTTCCAAAATTCCGGGAAGAATACAAGAAATTGCTGTAATAAAAGGGCAAAAAGTAAAAAAGGGAGATTTTATTTTTTCCATTTCCAGTCCTGAGATTGACGCCAAACTTGCAGAAGCAACTGCCGCCCGTTCGGCTGCAAGCGCACAAAGTAGAAAAGCACAAAATGGCGCACAAACCGAAGATATTACTGCCGCATATAGTATGTATATTAAAGCCGAAGCTGCCGCACAATTTGGCGAAAAAACATTTGCCCGAATTGAAAATCTGTATAAAGAGGGGGTAGTTCCCGAACAACAACGCGATGAAACCGAAACAAAAATGAAGGCCGCCCGCGAAACTGCAAATGCGGCGAAAGCAATTTGGAACAAAGCCGAGAAAGGTGCACGGAAAGAAGATAAAGATGCCGCACACGCACTCGTTCAACGGGCAGATGCAGCCATTCAACAAGTACAATCGTATTTAAACGAAACCACCATTAATTCCATTTCCGACGGTGAAGTATCAGGAATAAATGTGGAAGAGGGCGAATTGGTACCAACTGGTTTTCCGGTAGTTACCCTATTAAATCTGGAAGACATTTGGGTGACCCTTTATATTCGCGAAGATTACCTTGCTCAATTTAAAATTGGAAGCACTTTTAAAGCAACTATTCCGGGATTGGAAAACAGAGCATACGATTTTAGAGTAAATTACATCAGTCCAACCGGAGATTTTGCACGTTGGAATGCCACAAAAACTTCTGGTGAATTCGATTTAAAATCATTTGAAATAGAAGGTCGTCCGGCAGCAAAAATCGACGGTCTGCGCCCAGGGATGACTGCCGTTGTTACACTAAATTAAAAAAAATGTTGGAGAAAAACACTCCCCTGTTTACAGTTATAAGGCGCGAAATTGAAAAGATAAAACACAATCCCGCATATCGGTTTTTGTTATTCTTCGGCCCCCTGATTGGAATCGGCTTGCTCTTTTTTATTTTTCAGCAAGGAGCCGTAAAAGAACTACCTATTGCAGTTGTCGATTGCGATAATTCTTCGCTTTCAATAAAAATTGAAAATGCATTAAATGCCTCTTCAGAAACAGCCGTTGTTTTGCGCACTCCCAATGTGTTCGAGGCAAAGGAAATGCTGGAAAAAGGAGTGGTTGAAGCCATTGTTTTATTTCCTAACGAAATGGAAAAATCCGTTTTTCAGGGAATAGAAGCTCCAATTCCGGTGTACATAAACGGAACCAACGTATTAAAAGCAGGATTGATACAACGTTCGGTGCTTACCACCATAAAAACTGTTTCAGGTGGCATTCAGCTAAAAAAATTATTGATGAGTGGGAAAAATGAGCAACAAGCCATGACACGCATTGTACCTGTGAACCTTCAGAAACACGTACTTTTTAATCCATTTACGAATTATGCATATTTTCTAAATTCCGCCATGTTGTATGTAATGCTTTATTTGTTTGTTTTCCTGAGTTCGATTTATACACTGGGAAATGAATTAAAACGAGGAACAGGTAAAGATCTGCTGGAAGCAAGCAATAACAGTGTTCGACTGGCTTTAGCCGGGAAAATGTTTCCTTATACTGTCATTTTTTCGGGTTTTGCCATGTTCATCAACTTCCTATTATATGAAGTAGGGGGAATGCCCTTAAATGGAAATTTCCTGATTATTTTCCTCGGGCAATTTGTTACAATTATCACCTACCAATTATTGGGGCTGATATTTATTGGAGTTACCAGTAATCTGCGATTGGCCATGTCGTTTGGCAGTGCTTATTCAATGATGGGAATTACATTTTCCGGATTAACATTTCCGCTGGAAGCCATGCCCAAAATTGCTCAAATATTTGCCACGTTATTCCCGTTTACATGGTGGGAAAAACTGGTTATTTCGCAATCGTTACGTGGAGCGCCTATTAAAGAGGCGCTTGTTTACATTTGCTATATTCTGATTTTTCAGGTGCTGGCATTTTGTTTTCTGCCAGTATATAAACGGCATCTGAGTGATTCAAAATATTGGGGAAAAAGGTAAGGAAGGAGGAAGCAGGAAACTCGAAGTTAGAAGTGGCAATTAAAAATCAACTGTCATTTAGACTAGGAACGAGAAGAAATCCCTTCGATTAAACAGACCTCTCCTATCGACGGGATAACAATTATATTGAAATAGACGCCAGTAAAACACCGAATTTTTAATTGATTTAATAATGTATAAAAACCAAGATAAAATAAACAGCTTCGAACTAATCGCTATTCACTTTTGGGATGAATTAAAAGATATTTTTACTGATAAAGGCGCTTTGCTCATTCTGATTGGCGCCATGATAATTTACCCGGTAATTTATTCCATCGGTTATTTCAACGAAACATTGACTGACTTGCCCGTTGCAGTTGTAGATTTGGATCATTCATCCACAAGCCGGAAATACGCTACAATGATTGACGCTTCTGCTGAACTAAACATTTCGTACAAACCTGAAAATTTACAAAAAGCAGAAGACCTTTTTATGGAGAATAAAATCACCGGCGTTATTCTTATTCCCAAAGGATTTGAAAAAGAAATTCTATCGGGCGAACAATCAAACATTGCCGTTTATGCCGATGCCAGCTATTTTCTAAAATACAAAAACGAAATACTTGCCACGACTTATTCCAACGCTTATTTTAGCGGAGCTGTCTCTGTTATGCGATACATGGCCGAAGGAAAATCAATAGAACAAGCAAAAATAAGCATGGAGCCACTCCCGGCTCAAACACATATTTTGTATAATCCTTCCTCTGCATACGGTAGTTTTATTATGCCGGGACTTATTCTGATTATTATTCAGCAAACGCTTTTAATTGGCATGGGTGTTTTAGGAGGTTCGTTTTCCGAATCGAAGAATTCACCTTTCTTATTACAAGGAATCAAACGCCGGAAGGAAATCCTCCCCTATCTTGCGGGAAAAACAGGGGCTTATTTATTTATTTCAATTTTAAACATTGCTTTTGCGGTAGTACTTGTTCATCATTGGTTTCATTACCCCGACAAGGGAAATATGATGGATGTTACCATGCTGCTGTTTCCCTATTTACTGAGTGTTATCTTTCTCGGAATTGGCATTTCAACACTATTTAAACACCGAGAATCGGCGATTGTATTTATGGTATTTTTATCGCCGATTGTTTTGTTTCTAAGCGGACTTTCGTGGCCGATTTCTGCCATGCCGGGGTGGATTGTTACATTTTCAAAAATTTTCCCAAGCACAACAGTTATTCCGGCTTATTTACGTTTACGTACCATGGGAGCCGGACTTGGTGAAGTAAAAACCGAACTCCTCCAACTTTACATCCAGGCGGCTATTTATTTTGTGCTCACGTTTAGCTATTTCTTCATCCGGGTTTCTGTTGGGAAAAGGCAGGAAAAAATAGGGATTAAAATGCCATAAACGACAACAGGTGCAATTTTGAAAAAATCCGATTCTGACTCATCATAAACAAAATGAACTACCTCGCAGCAAAGCTAACGAGGTAGTTCATTTATTTTTTTTGAATGGTAACCTTTTTCCCATCAACCTGATAGTCAACATCCATTGTACTTGAGATATATTCCAAAAATTGATTTAGTGATGGATTTGAAAATTTTGCTCTTAATCTTTTCTGATTCAATGCTTCGTCCTTCACTACAATCTCAATATCAAACCATGGTTCTATCTCCTGAAATACTTCAGAAAGCTGTACGTTATTAAAGAATAGGTTATTATCCTTCCAATCAACTATTGATTCTTTATTTATATTATCCTTTTTAAACAAATCACCGCTAGAATCTACAGAAGCATATTGGTTTTCTAACAAAGAAACAGATTGATTATTCAAAGAAGAACTCACCATAACAATTCCTGAAACTACTGTTGTTTCTGTAATGTTATTGTTATTCTGGTTCTTTACATTAAAAGATGTCCCCAAAACTTCAATCGTTGAATTGGATGTATTTACAATAAAAGGTTTTTGCTTATTTTTTGTAACATTAAAGAAAGCTTCTCCTTCAAGGCTAACGCTTCTGTTATCTCCAACAAATAGTTTCGGAAAAGTAATGCGACTGTCAGAATTAAGCCATACCTCTGTTCCTTCAGATAAAGAAAGATGTAATTTTTGCCCCATTGGGCAATCTTTTGTAATTATTTCAACAGAATTTCGATTTTGTAGATATTCACCAACGCGCGGATAAAGAAAAATTACCAGTAAAATAGAAGCAGCAATTCCAACTATTGTTTTATAAGGAAAATTTCTTTTCAATTTTACAGGTTCTTTAATGCTATTATTCTTTTGCGAGGCAATTATTTTATTCACTTTCAAAAAAGCTAATCCGATTTCTTCATTCGAATAACTTATTGGCTTTTTGCGCATTATCGCTTTTACTTCAGAATATTTTTCCTTGTTCGATGGATCCGACTTTAACCATTTGTTCAGTTCAGATAATTCCGAATGGTTAGCTGTCCCATTAAGCCGGGCTATAATAAGAAGGGTTATATTTTTATCCAATTCTGCCATGTCTGTTATTATGACGTTTAAAAATTATCTGCACCTGACACTAAGTTAAAAAAAACAAGAATATTTTGAATTTTTCATCGTTTAACAGTGATTTCATTTTTTTTAGTGCCCTGTACATTTGTGTTTTAACGGTTTTTATGCTTATTCCCAATTTATTGGCTATTTCCTGATAAGTCATTTGACTGTCTCTACTCAATAAAAATATATTTTTACACTGTGGAGGGAGTTTCTCAATACACTTCTTAATAGCCACAGCCAATTCCTTATATTGCATTTCCTCTTCTGGCGAATAATTGGCAGACATTAATTGAACATCGTACTGAACAAAGTCTTGTCTATTTGCATTTTTGCGAAGAATATCTATCGATTTATTTTTTACGCTTGTGTATAAAAAAGACTGAGGTGATTTACGAATTGAAATCTCTTTTCTTTTTGTCCATAGTTTTACAAAAACTTCTGAAACAGCCTCTTCTGCGAAACTTTTATTTTCAAGAAATCTAAAAGAATAATTACAAAGTACCTCATAGTATTTTCGAAAAAGGATCTCAAATGCAACCTGATCATCATTTTCAATAATCCTTTCAAATAAATCACCTATTTCAGTTGAATCTTTTACCAATTATACTATTTTTAAAGGCTAAAGTAAAAATTTCAATTGATTTCTCTGGTGAATTAAGTTAATCATTTCAGTTTGAGCATAAAATTTATTAAAATACTAATTTGTTTATTTTGTTTTGCAATTATAACTGACAGAAAGGCTTTTTCTCAGGTTAAAAGTCTGAAAACATTTCGTCTGAGCCTTCATTCAAAAGGAAAAACATTAGGTGAAGTAATTACCAACATTGAGTTACAATCTTCTTTTTTATTTGTATACAGCACAGATGATATTGACCAGAATTTTATTATAAAAAGGGATTATAATTCGCTTACATTAGAGGCAATATTAGTAGATATTTTTTCCGAACAACTGGAATTGGACGAATTATTAAAAATCAGGCAAGTTGGTCGCCATATTTTATTGTATAAAGAAAAAAATCGGCAGTATGCTAAACGGAAGGAGTTGGAGACCAGCATTTCAGGCAAAATTTATGATGCTGAAACATTTGATCCCTTACCTGGCGCATCCTTTGTTCTTGAAGGAACGAACACCGGATCAAGTACAAATTTGAATGGTGAGTTTGCCATCGAAAAAGTAAAAACTGGTCCGGCCAGGATTATTATTAGCTATATCGGGTTTGAGAAAGTCGACACCATTGTCAACCTCATTAGGGGAAAAACCCGATTCCTTATTGGGCTTAAAAGAGGGCTTGACCTGGAGAGTGTAACAGTAACAGGAAGCTCAGGAGGGCAACTAAAGGCATTAAACCAACAACTCACATCTGATGGTATTCGAAATATTGTTTCATCAGAACTTATTGGCCGTTTCCCTGATATGAATATTGCAGAGGCACTACAACGGGTTTCAGGTATTAACATTAGTCGCGACAGGGGTGAAGGATCTACTGTTCAGTTGAGGGGTACACCATCGAATTATGCTATGGTTACAATCAACCAGGAGCCTATTTCAAGTTCGCAAGAAAATGGGAACAGGGCTGAGCAACTTGATATTCTTCCGGTAAGCCAGATCTCTTCAATGGAAGTTATAAAATCGGTTACACCTGATATGAATGGGAATTCGATTGCCGGAATAATCAATCTTGTTCCTATGGTTGCCCGTTATACTTCGGCTATTTTTAAAGCTGATATAGGCACAGGGTATGCGAGTCTATCCAATAAAATGCCTTCATTAATTAATTTTTCATACAGTCAAAGGTTCTTTTCTAACGATATTTATAAAGATGGTAGATTGGGATTAGTTGCAGGAGCTAGTTTTTATAATACTTCGAATACCCGCGATGGGATTGAAATATATAGCTGGAAAGAAATTGAGACAGGAAATATGGAGAGTCCTTATAATGCATGGGTAGTTGGCGATGATGATTTAAAATATGTAAATCTGAATGCCAACCGGATTCGTACCGGTTTATTCTCCACAATCGATTATAAAATCAAACACGGTTCACATTTGTTTCTAAATGTAATGTATAGCAAAAGAAAGGACAATGACATAAGAAACCGAACACGTTATCGATTTAGCCGAGGAACATATATTGCGCCAGATACGGTACAAGATGGTAGATTAAGACGAGATATTAATATTAGAGACACTCAAAAAGAGATTTTTACGGTTGGTTTTAGAGGGCAATCACAATTTAATAATTTTGG
>CAYZBC010000213.1:0-9239 GCA_964476535.1 uncultured Maribellus sp. | reverse complement strand
GAAGTAATTTATTATTCGTTAAAAAATGGGTTTACCGTTGCCTGGGACGGCGATACAAGCGAAAAAACATTTCAATACAAAAAAGGGAAAGCCGATTTGCCTAAAAATCAAATTGGCAAGGTAAATCAGGAATTGCGCCAGAAAACTTTTTTAAACCGTGAAACAACCGATGATCATTTAATGCATTTGGTTGGCCTTTCAAAAGATTCAAAAGGGATGAACTGTTTTTATACCAAAAATTCGTGGGGAGCAGATAGTAACAACTTTGGCGGTTATTTGCACATGACCGAAGATTACGTTCGGCTTAAAACAATTGCAATTTTGGTACATAAAAGTGCTATTCCTGAAAATATTAAAACTAAATTAAATTTGTAATGCGCGAATTTACACTTACAACGGAATACATAGAATTAGTTAAACTTTTAAAGTTATTGCGAATTGCCCAAACAGGTGGTCATGCAAAAATAATGGTTGAAAATGGTGAAATTATACGCAATGGAGAGCAAGAGTTTAGGAAGCGGGCAAAATTACGATCCGGCGATGTGATTGAAGTATTGGGAGAAAAAATAATTATAAGGTCTAAAAAAAGCAACCTTTTAACTTATAAATCAGTCTAAATAGTTAATTTTAAAGATTATGTTATGAGAAATAAATTCATTTCTTTAATTTTAGTATTATTACTTTTCAGTTCATATATCTCATCGCAGGATTTTTCGGATAACGCGTATCTCGATTTTAGACAAAGTATTCTTGGTATTTCCGAAACCCAATTGGAAAATATATATACCCGATCTTCTGATATTTATTTAAAAGGATTTGAAAATGCAATCTCTTTTGATAAAATTAATTATCTGGATTCGGTTATATTAAAACTGAATTTAACCAACGATGAACTTGGCTTGTTAAAACAAAACATGTTTTTCGTCACCGAGCGATTATCGCACCAAAATTTCGGACAGGCATTTCATACAATTTATAATTACGACCTACCAGTTTTTATAACTACTGATGCAGTTTTGCATGCCTTGCATATGTCGTACAACCATATTCTTAAAAACCTGGAACGACAAATAATGTCGGGAAATCTGGAAGAATTCTTAAAGTCGTTGTATGATAGTTTTGGAATTCTGCAACAAAAACATGGCAATTCAGAAGCGTTGTTAGTTGGTCTTGCTGATGCCGATCTTTTTATTACAATTGCCTATTCCTTAATTTCCGATAAACTTTTAGATGCACACATCGCTGATACACAAAAAGTTTATGAAGTTTGGAAGGCAATTCAAAATGAAAATCTGGTTAGCATGCCATTGTTTACTTATCCTGATCGTGAACGAAAATTAGATTTCAGTCAATTTAAAGTTCGTGGCCATTATGTTTTTACTGAACAGGATAAATGGCAAGGATTAAAGTCTCTTGAACCTTATTTTAGGACAATGATGTGGATTGGAAGAATGGACTTTCTTTTAACTCCACCACCTGCAAATCCATGGGAAGAACCTTGGGTTGACATAGAAATTCAGCGTATGCATTACGGTGCTTTTATGGTGAATGAGCTACTCCAAAAATCAAATAAACTTGAGTTACTCCAATTTAATGAAACGGTTATAAATTACTTGGTTGGAGAAAGCGATAATATAACGCCCAAAGAGTATCAAACTATTTTAAATAATAAAGGAATAACTTCAGCTGAACAACTTACAAAATTAGATACATTTCTAATCGTAAAAGAAGCCTTAAATAGTAATACTGAACTTGGTCAGGAAATTTTGAGTAATTTCTTTTTAATGGATACTCAAAGTAACCTACCAGGCAATCTTCCTATTTCATATCGGGTTTCTGGTCAGCGATTTATTATAGATTCGTATGTTCTCGGAAATGTGGTTTTCGATAAACTGATGTATAATGGACAAAAAGTTATGCGAATGATGCCCAAACCAATGGACATTCTTTTCCCTTTGGGAAACAACGATGTTTTGCCACTTTTAAAAGATGAATTTGAAAAATATCCTTACGCCGAACAACTTGTTAATCTTCGTTATTTAATAGACGAAAAGCCAAATAAATATTGGCAGGGTAGTTTGTATAATGTTTGGTTAAATAGTATTCGAAAATTAAATCCAACAACAGAAAAATCAAAACTGCCATTGTTTATGAAAACGGCAGCTTGGCAACAAGAGAAAATGAATACACAATTGGCAAGTTGGTCGCAGTTGAGGCACGATAATTTATTGTATGCCAAACAGTCTTATACCGGTGGTACTGGTTGTTTTTTTCCACATTCTTATGTTGAGCCCTATCCTGAATTTTATGGAAATTTAAAGCAATTTGCACAAAATGCCGGCGACTTTTTTAGTAATCTTCCAATCACAGATCCAGAACTCAATATAATTGTACAATTTTTTCCACGGTTTGAAGAAATTATGGGAAAGCTGGAAATATTAGCTGAAAAGCAGTTAAATAAAAACTCTTTCTCAACAGAAGAAAACAATTGGTTAAAATCGATGCTATTTATCGATGGTGGAAGTGGGATACCTCCTTATTCAGGATGGTACAGTGATTTGTTTTACGATAAATGGAATGCTGCAGAAGGTGATTTTACCGTTGTTGATGTGCACACTCAGCCTACCGACGAATGGGGAAATGTTGTAGGACGTGTTTTGCATACAGGAATTGGGAAAGTTAATTTAGGTGTTTTTATTGCCAATGCTCCTTTTGCACAAAACGAATTAATGGCATATGTTGGTCCTGTAATGTCGTATTATGAAAAAATTACAGAAAACTTTTACAGAATAATTGATCAGGACTGGGAAGATCTGGTTGGAAATAATCTTTTGCCAAAACGCCCTGAATGGACAAACATTTATCTGGCAGGGGAAAAGGGTGATGCCTTGAAAAAAGGTGCAGAACTACCTTCAGAATTATATACCGGAACAATTAATCTTACGGTTTCAAAACCGGAAATTGTGGCCTATCCAAACCCGGTAACAAACGAGCTTACTCTTTTAATTTCAACAATAGAAAATGTTAAGGGGGAGATTGCTGTATTTAATTCAACCGGAATGACAGTTATACAAACTGGGTTAAAGTATTTTGGAGCCGGTAGAAGTTCAACCACGCTTTCTTTTAACGGATTGCCTGAAGGATTGTATCTTGTAAAAGTTTCCTTAGACGGGATTAAGGTTTCTATTTTAAAGATTATCAAAAAATAAATTCAATAGTACCCTTTTGTTGCTAACAGCGCACTTGGCTTTATATTATCTTCCATCTAATTAGGCTACACTGTTATCTTTCAGACTCTCACATATTTTTGTATACAAAGCAAACAAAAAAAGCCAGGCCCCCAACGGCTCAGAAGGTGTTTATATAAAAGAGAAATAATTTATAAAGGAGTTATACGAAATCGAGGATTTCCATTTAGCACTTACCAAAATTGAGCTATTTTTATTATTCCAAATGAACTAAAAATACTCTAAAACATGAAAGGCTTAAAACATAGATTGAATCACTGTCTTTTGGGAATTGCATGGAGAAAAAATTAAATAAACAAAAAAAAGACTTCTCGAAATGAGTAGTCTTTTTTTTGTCTTCTTAGTTACTAAGAAAGATAAGTTCCGTTTTTAAATAGTGCAGCGTATCATTAACGCTTCCAAATTTGTTTAACTCCTCATCTTTTACCGAGATATTAAAAATCCCTTCAAGAAAATTGGTAAAAATAGTCCAGTCAACGTTATCGAAATTAAGGTCGTCAACAAAAGATGCATCTGGCTGAATGTTTTCTTTGTTAACTCCCGTTTTACGTAACACACGGTATAGCTTTCTTCTAATCGATTTTTCCTCTAAAGTTTCTGTTTCCATTTGAAAAAATTAAAAGTTCGAACGAATGAATATATCGGTCAAATATATTAATTATTGGTCAAGTAAACACGATTTTATAACAATTTAACCCAAAACAAGCAAATTTAAGTTTTGTTTTATTGATAGATAAAAAGCAAGTGAGTTGCAAAAATTATAGAATATCTGTTTTTAGCAAACTGTAAATCTCGAGATCGTGATATTTATGATTGTGTAGTTCGCCTGCTCTTTCAATACCTTCAAAAACAAAACCAAGTTTTTTTGGAATTGCTGCACTTTTAATATTTCCAACAGCAACCTTAATTTGAATTCGATTCATTTTTAATTTCTGAAAACCGTATCGAATTAGCTTTTTTACGCATGAAGAAACGATCCCTTTCCCTTGCATATTTTTAGCCAGCCAATAACCCAACTCTGTTTTTCGGTTCATCCAGTCGGTATCTTTAAAACCAATTAATCCGGCAAACTCCTCGTTATACCAAATGCTATAAATATCATCTTTTTTACCGGCAGGTTGATTTACGATGCTTTGAATAAATTTTTCGGTATCAGAAATTTGGTGAGTCATTTTAATAAAGGGTAACCAGGTTTGCAAATACAAACGATCTCGTTCAATTGTAGAAAAAATTACTGGTGCCATTGAAAGTTTTACCATTTCCAAACGAACATTTTTATTTACCGAAATGTGTTCCATTCTACTTAAATATTTTCATATCAAAAAGAAAAATTTGTTCTTTAAAACTAGAAGAACGTTCGCAGGAAATTAGTAAAGAATCGTTTCCCAAAAAGCAAATACCCTCTGTTTGTGGATCAAAAATTGAATCCATTTCAACGTAAGTTTTGGAGCCATTGAAAAAACTTTCGGAAGTAATGTCAGTAAATAGCCAAAGTATTGGTGTATAATTTTTATATCCAACCAGCGCTAGTTTTGTTTGATCAGGACTCACGTCGGCTCCGGTAATTAATCCGGTTACATTAAATTTTTCGATGGGAGAAATTTTATAGTCACCTTTTTTATTGGGTATTTTATAAACCGTTGTTGTTCGGTCGCCCCAGTCTTTGGTAAAAAGATAAAGATTGTCTTTAAACGCTATCATCGCCTCACAATCGAAAGGAGTATTTTTCCCTTGAAAATTAAAATTTGTTTGATTATTAAAATCAAATTTTATCTCTTTTGCATCGACTTTTTGTTTTGCCTTTTTGCCAATGTCTTTCTTTTTAATTCGATATATTTTTTGATTTTTTCTTGTGCCACTGTTGTTCCCAAAATCACCGATGTAAATGTATTTTTCATCTTGAGCAATGTCTTCCCAGTCATCATTACTTGCATCTTTAATTTCGATTTCTTTTTCAATCTCGCCTGAAAAATTAATCCCATAAAACTTGTCTTTTCCGCCACTGTCGTTAAAAGTCCAGAGGAGATTGTCGTAATAAATAATACCTGAATTTTCGGCTAATTCATTCGGCAAATTGCTTATAAATGGCTTTGGACTAACATGCAAAAATGTAGTGCTTTCCAGCAGACCAGATTTTTCCTTATTTTTTTTACGAAGAGTATTACAAGAAATAAATAACAATAAAATCGAGAGTGTAAACAAAAATTTATTCATCTTTTTATCTTTACAGCAATTTTTAAAAAATCAGGTCAATTTATATAAATTTTTAGAAAGTGAAGAAAATTACATTTTTAATACTAATTACATTTTTTGTTGTCGTATTATCTTGTCAGAGTAGCGATAAAAGAGGAGATAAAAAATTGATTTCTATAAAAACAGAATTTGGTGAAATTAAAGTAAGATTGTATGACGAAACGCCCGAACACAAAAAGAATTTTTTGAAATTGGTAAACGATGGTTTTTATAACGATTTATTGTTTCACCGGGTAATTAATCATTTTATGATTCAGGGTGGTGATCCGAAATCAAAAGATGCGCAGCAGGGAGTTCGACTTGGTGGAGGAAGTCCCGGTTATACTGTTCCGGCAGAGATTATTCCAAAGTATTATCATAAAAAAGGGGCACTGGCGGCAGCCCGAAAAGGTGGTCCTTCAAATCCTGAAAAGCAGTCAAGTGGCTCACAGTTCTATATTATACATGGCAAAATATTCCGTCCCGGAGAAATAGACACCATGATTATTTCTAAAAATAATCAGTTTAAGAATAAACTGCTTAAAGAAAAAATAAAAGGCGCATCCAACGAATTAAATGAATGTCGGACAAATAATGATCAACAAGGATTTAACATTCGTGTGGCTGAAATTAGAGAACAAGTGGACAGTATTTACGATTCAAATCCAAAATTTGCGATGAGCGACGAGCAAATAAAAGATTATATCACAATTGGCGGATATCCTTCGCTGGATGGTGAGTACACCGTTTTTGGTGAAGTTGTGGAAGGATTGGACGTTCTGGATAAAATTGCTGCGGTGGAAGTTGACAAAAACAATCGCCCAAAAACAGATGTGAAAATGCAAGTTGAATTAGTAAAATAATTTATGGTTCGGCTATTAATAATGTTATTTTTTGTTTGGTTCATTTCTATGAACGGGCAGTCGCAATCGACTGAACTTGAGATTTCAACCAACTTTGGCAAAATGAAATTCCGTCTTTTCGATGATACTCCAAAACATCGGGATGCTTTTATTGAATTGGCGAAAGAGGGATATTATAACGAAACACTTTTTTATCGAGTTATCGAAAATTTTCTGATTCAGGGCGGCTCAAAAAGTTCGAAAGATGCACCTCCGGGAAAACGAATTGGATACGGCGACCCGGATAAAACGGTGGATGATGAAATTCTTTCGCACTATTTTCATAAAAAGGGAGCTTTGTGTGCACCGAGGCAACCCGATGAAATAAATCCATTTAAACAATCTGACATTTCACAGTTTTTTATTGTAAAGGGTCGGTTGCATTCGGCGGGCGAATTAGATACCATGGAAATTGTCGTGAATCGCCCAATCAGAAATAAGATTATTCAAAAGATTATGAATCCCAAAGTTCGTGATGAATTAAAAAAGTTGAAGGAGGAGAAAAGAGTAAAAGAATTTCGCGAATTGGCGCAAGAAGTAAAAGACCAAATTGAAACGGAATACAATCTTCAAACAAGTACAATCGAATTTACAGATGAACAACGCAAAATATATACAACGGTTGGTGGTTATCCCGATTTGGACGGCAAATACACCATTTTTGGTGAATGCATTTCAGGTTTCGATGTGATTGATAAAATAGCTGCTTTAAAAACAGATAAAAACAATCGTCCGTTTACCGACGTAAAAATTACGGTTTCAATATTATAAAATAAATGAGGTTTTCGTTTCAAATATTAATGTTGATTTTAGTTTTCTTTTCATGTAAAACAAAAGAGAAAAAACAGATTGATCAGAAGGTTGAATCTACAAAAACAGAAATGTCCAACCAGAATATGGAGTGGAATGAGATTATGCCATCGGTGGTAAAAATTGATTCGTACGATGGAAATCGTATTTTGGAATCGGGACAAGGTTTTTTTGTGGCTGAAGATTTAATTGTTACAAAATACTCGTTGGTTAGCCAGGCTACAAATGTTTCGATTGTTCCGTTTAATGAAAACAAAAAATACCGTTCAGATAAATTTGTTGCTTTCGACAGGATAAACGATCTAATTATTTTGCAGGTTGACAGTTTAAAACGAAAACCCATTGAGCTCTTTTTGGGAACGGTTCCTAACCTGGCAAAAACGATGTATATTTCAACAAACACAGATAGAATCATTCAACTCTTTACCGGAAAATTTTTAAATTTAGCATCTGTAAAAGGCACAAAATTATATCGAATTACCAACCTGGTTCGAAAATCAACCTTTGGAATGCCCGTTTTTGTTTCGAATAAAATGGCAATCGGAGTCGCATTTTCAGCAACAGAGAATTACAAAATGCAAAGTTTTGTAATCCCTTCCAATTATATATCCACATTACTAAAAAATAGAAATAAAGTGCCAGCAATGTTGGAATCTTTACTTTCGAATTCAAATGAGAAAATATCGGCTGAAAACAAAAAAATAAAAGGTCTGGTTTTGGAAACCAATGCCGGAAATATCACAATTCGTCTTTTTAACGAAACGCCGGAATACCGTGATAATTTTATAAAACTGGCGAAAGAACACTATTTCGATAGTTTATTAATTCATCGGGTGATTGCCGATTTTGGAATCCAGAGTGGAGCTGCCGACACACGTTATGCCGAAAAAGGTGATAATGTTGGATGGAAAGGTCCGGGTTACACCATTCCCGCTCACATTGTTCCCGGGTTGTATCATAAACGTGGAATGATTGGTTCACCGCGTAAACCCGATACAAAAAATCAACGACGGCGTTCTGATGGTTCGCAGTTTTACATTGTTTCGGGCCGGAAATATTTCGATACTGAACTGGATGAATTGGGAAAACAGAACAATTATAAATTTAATGCAGCTCAGCGTCAGGCATACAAAACAGTTGGAGGATCTCCTCATCTCGATGGAACTTACACCATTTTTGGTGAAGTAATTTCGGGAATGGAAGTCGTAGATAAAATTGTTAAAGTTGAAACCGACAACCAGTGGCGGCCGCTGGAAGATATTCGGTTGAAAAAAGTTACAATTCTCAAATAATTTTAGAGGAAAATATTTCAGCCATTTCAAAACCTTCCTTCAGCCAAAAAGTTTTCAAGCCGGTTTTCTGTGCGCCAATTATATTTTTCTCCAAATCATCAACAAACAGTGTTTCATTAGGATTTACCCCCGAAAGTTCGATTACTTTTTCGAAGGAACTTAAATTGGGTTTGCTTTCGTGAATTTCGTGAGAATAATAAGCTTTTTCAAAAAGAGGTTGAAAATCAATTCCGTGTTGTGCTTTAAAGGCGGGTAACAGTCGTTCGATGTGAATTTGGTTAGTATTGCTGAAAAGATAGACATTGTAATTTTTTCTGAGTTCCTGTAAAATTTTTACCCTTTCTGCCGGAATATCTAATATCATCGCACTCCAGGCATCGTCAATTTGAAGGTCAGTTGCATTTTCATTATTTAGAATTTCCCGCACCTTTTTTCTGAATACTTCCGGAGTAACTTTTCCAATTTCGAGTTCATAAAAAACGAAATCGGAATAAGCAAGCTGACCATCTAATATATCTTTGCCTAATCCTAATTTCTGAAAAGCTTTTATCGAAGCGTTAAAGTCGAGATTCAGCAAAACATTGCCTAAATCGAAAATGATATTTCTAATATTGGTGAGGTCTATTTGCATTTTATTAATTTTAAAGCGGCAATTATTAATACGTTTGTTTAAAAACTTCGACACGCTCAAGTCGACTAACGCTGTGAAGGAATCGAACTGTGGACAGCGAATATAAATATAAAATTTATTTTCA
>CAYZBC010000212.1:0-9247 GCA_964476535.1 uncultured Maribellus sp. | reverse complement strand
AGCTGGTCCGCCTACTTTTAATTTAGAATCAACCGAAGTTACTGCATCAACGAACACATCGTATAATTTATAGAATGTTGAAATATCATATTGTTTCCAGCCATCGGGCTCATTCCAAACTTCGAAATACCAAGAACGAACTTCTTCGGCTCCAAACGTTTCAATCAGGTTTTTTGTGAATGCCACCAGCAAAGCGTGCCATTTGTCCCAATCCTCCGGGCCAGCATTTTTTACCGACATTCCTTCGTCGTTTCCAACAGAAGAATCTATTTCACGGCTGGTCAATCCTTTGGGCATGTAATCACATTCCACCACAGGTTTAAGTCCCCGTTTTACGAATTCGCTGTAAATTCGATTTACCCGGCTAAAATCGTAAACTGCATTTCCATTTTCATCTTCCGAATAAACTCCAATACCTACTTCTAAACCTTCGCGAATGTGCTGGGTTAAAGTGTAATGATTTCGAAGATAGACACATGAATTGGTCTCATCCATTCGGTCTAATAATGCTTGCCCACTTGGTTTCTCTAAAAGATAATATAAAAGATCGGTACCGGAAGCTTTCCAGAATTGGGTGTTTTCGCCAATAGCTTTATTGGCATCAACCTTAAAAATATGGGGCTGTGCAAAAGTTATTGCTGAGTAAAAGAGTATTATCGAAGTAATAAAAGTGAATTTCATTTCGATTTTATTTAAGTTTTATAATGTAAACTTGTCTTTCGCCTGTTGTTACTGAATTAAATCCAATTATATCTCCCTTCGGGCTCCAGCGCGGGTGTATATCACACTGGGCATCTTTCCCGTTGTCCTTGAACTCCTGAGGATGAATAAACCTTCCCAAAGGCAAAACTGCCTCTGTTTTCATATCCATTAAATACAGTTTTTGTTCTTTAGTATCTCTGCTTGGATAGGTGTCGGTAACCATCCATTTTCCATCTGGCGAAAAGGTCCCGTGCCCATCGTAATCCAGAATCCCCTTTCCAAGGCGGTAGAAATTTTTCTCACCAACGGTGAAGAGAATATGAGCATTAGCTTTTGCTTCAAATACACCGGTAATCATTAGTTCATCTTCTGTTAACCAGTCGAAATGGGAACCTCCCCAGCCATCAGGAAAACAACGTTGCAGGTTTGAACCGTCGCGGTTTATGGTAAATGAACTCGTATTTCTTTGTGGAATTGCACGTGCCAGCCAAAATATTTTTCCCCCTTCACGGCTAAAAAGAACATGGTTAAAATATTCAATTCCATTTTCCGGAACATCGGGAACCTCATCTTTTACATCGCGAATGGATAAAAGTAGTTTTGCCTCCACTGATTCCAAATTAACAAGAAACAAACCATCATCTTCAGGAAATTGTACATTTAACTTTGCATTTTGCCCATTACCACCATAACCATACGATTCGCGCGTGGTTCGAAGTCTAGAAAAATTTATGCTGATGGCTTCTTTTCCATTAGGCGAAACTGCTGCAACCGGGTAAGGAATTGTTTTAATTTTTTCCTTTGTGTGAACATCCATAATTATGGAAACAAATTTCCCATCGACAAAATCGTTGTAAATAATTCTCGAATTTGGATGTGTACCCAACCAATGCGCCATACAACCTTGCTGGAAATTCCATGCCCGTGTTTCAGTAAGGGGAATAAATTCATTGGTCTGCAGATCGACCAGACCAAGCACTGCCGGGTCATTTTCAGTAGGAAGCCGATATTTTATAGGTGTTTGTAAAACGGTTACAAAACGTTGGTCGGCACTCCACGAATTAATTCCGTAGTAACTGGCAAACAAGTGTTCGTTTGGCCCGGTTGTTATGGCAATTGGTTCCGAAACTTCCGGGAATTCAACCACCAAATTTTTATTGTTTGTTTTACAAGCAAAAAACAATATTGAAATAATAAAAATTGAATAGACTAATTTGTGTCTTTTCATTATTTAGATTTTTAGGTTTAGATTCGTAAGATAAGTTTTTTTATTAGATCAATTCAATTCTTAAAATTATAACTGACTACAAATCCTTATACATTTCTAAAAACTCACAAATAACTCCCATGTTGTAATTAAAAAGAGCGCTGGAAATCCGGTCTTCCACGCGGTATTCCCCATTCCATCTTTTACCCTGGACCTCTTTTCTGAATTCGTCTTGATGAACAACCCATCTTCCCAAATTATCCTGACTTTTGATGATATCCTGAACAATTGCAGCCAATTCTTTGATTGCAGTTGTTTGGTCTGGTTTTGGCGATTCAGAAGCTTTTCCCATTGCTTGCAAATAACGCAATTCAGCGGCATTTAATCCGCGTTGAATATCTGTTTCATAACCATAGCCAGTACTTCTTTCCAAAGAAAGCTCATCCACCGATTCCACGCGAATGCGATCCCTGTCGTAATAAAGAGGTTTATTGGTTCCTATTTCAAGAAAACGTCCCCATTTTCCGTTGGGCAAGCGGGAATCCTTTAACCATCTGATTGCATCAGGAATGGGTTCCAGAAATTCTCCCCGTCCGGTGTGCAAATAAAGATCAATCAGGCTATTAATATTATGCACACTTGCAGAAGGACAAACGGAAGGTGGCTCAAATGTTCTCGCCCAGGCTGGTTGAAGAAATTCGTTATACTGCTGCGCCCATCCTGGTTGTGGAGGTGGCAGCTGGGAAATCATCAGAAAGCGTCCTACCCTTTGCAAACTTTTTTCAATTTCTTCTTTTTCATAATATGAATTTGCCTCAATCATAACTCTGATGCAATCATTAATTCCCTGATCGTTGAAAGTTGCGTAATCATGGTAATTTCCCTGCCATGGATATTTGTGAGGCCAACCACCATTATCCAATTGGGATTTCAGCATCATATCCAAAGCCTTTTCAACTACTTCAGTTAAGGTGGGGCGGTCGATTTCCTGATCCAACGCCATTAAAAAACTAATGGCAGTCTGTGTCTGATTATCATCGAAACTCACAATTTTGCCTTTGGGGCGATCAAAAAAGATTTTGTGATCCCAGCCTCCCAATTCGTTTTGGCCAAGAATGAGGGCGTTGGCCGTTTCGTCGGCTGCTTTAAGGAAATCCTTATTTTTAGTTATGCGATAAGCTCTTAAAAAACTCATTCCAACGGCGGGAGTTCCGGGAGGTTGTACTTCAATGGTACGATCATCCGTTTTGCCCTCTCCCCATTTTTCTTTCCCATCCAAAGTGTAGTGATAAACATAGCCACCTTCGATGGCGAGTGTTTGTATAAAAGCAATGCCTTTTTCAAGACTTTGTTCGGCATCTTTAGCAAGTGTCGCGAAGTCTTGTTTGTTTTGCGCTTGAGTTTGAACTGTAAATTGAATAAACAATACGAATAGAATAAATTTCACAAAAAATCTAAATTTCTTCATTTTTGAAATAGTTTTATTTTCTAAATAATTTCTCTTTCTTTTACACCTTTATAATGTTTCGATTTGTTCTTTTTCAACCACTCCAGCAGGCTTGTTTTTAATTCTTCTGCTTTTGCTGCAACTTGCTTTTTGTTTGGGTTTTTGCCAATGAGGTTTTTCATCTCATAAGGATCGCTGTTTAAATCGTACATCGCATTTATAACTTTCGACTCTTTTGAATATGGAATTATCATCTTCCATCCATCTTTTACAATCATATAATTCGGAGAAATATCGCCACGGTAATCCCACTCTGTAACCACATATTTTCCGTGTTCTTTGTCTGTTCCGTTTATTAAACCTCGTAAACTTAAACCATCAGATTTATGTTCTCCGATTTTTAAATAATCCATTATTGTTGCAAATAAATCAACGTTTGAAATGTAACCATCTACCACACTTTTACTTTTTATTTCACCCGGAAAACGAATCATTAATGGAATATGTGCCGACTCTTCGTAAAATACATTTTTTTCACGTAATCCGTGTGACCCAAGCATTTCGCCGTGGTCGCTTGTAAAAATTACCAAGGTATTATCCGCCAAACCATTTTCATCAAGAGTTTTCAATATCTCTCCTACCCAATCATCAATTTCTTTCACCAATCCATAATAATTGGAAATCATGTATTTGATTTGTTCAGAATCAGCATATTCAGGATTTTTCAATCTTCCGTTTGCGGACAAATATGGAGAGTTTTGCATGTCATCAGAAATACTTATGGGAGGAGCCATTTCGCTTGCCGGATACATGCTAAAATACGGTTCGGGTGGCAACATTGGAGCGTGCGGAAAATGGAATGAACAGGTAATACTAAAAGGCTTATCTTTTAACCTCTCGATGGCTTCAATGGTTTGCTTTGCCTGAAATACTGTAAGAGTATGTTCCTTTTGCATCTTCAATTCTCCATGCATATCACACTGAGGAAATGTTAGGTCCTGTTCTTTCAGCTCCTCTTGAGTCATTCCATGATGTTTATCCAACGGATCCGTTACATAAGGCATCCCAGTCATTTTATCGTACAGTTCTCCCTTTTCTAATTCTCTGTTTGAAACATTTTTTTCAAGATAATCGAGGTGCATAAATTTTTGACCACCGTGCCCAAAAATCGGCTTTCCATTTTCTGCTTCTTTTATCGGATTTTTGTATATTCCGGTGTGCGAAGTCTGGCTATGCCATTTGCCATAGTATTCACAATGGTATCCTTCTTCCGAGAGAATCTCATCAAAAGTTGGCATGCTCATTAAACCTTTTTCCTCGAAATAATATGCCCTATCATTAGTTCTCATACCATTATTTTCGACTGTTGTTCCTGTTAAAATAGAAGATCTGGCCGGAGCACAAACTGCACAAGGAGTATAGGCATTTTTGAAATAAACACCTTGATTTGCAAGACGGTCAAGGTTTGGCGTTTCCAAAACCGTATTTCCAGCAATACTTAGTGCATCGTACCGCTGTTGATCGGTCATTATAAATAACAGGTTTTTCTTTTGCTTTTCTTGTGCAAATCCAGAATCGGTAAATATTAATACTCCGACTATAACTATAGCAGTTTTAGAAAATAATTTTAATAGGTTTAGATTATTCATTTTGGTTTAGACATTTAGCTTTTAATAATTTTTAAAAGTTTATTCAGACAAATATAAGAGTTTTCTCATTTCGGAAACAACGTTTGAATACTCATTGTTTTCTGCCAAATTATTATATTCAATTGGATCATTTTGTTGGTCATAAAGCTCTCTACCCTTGTTACCATCATCCCATTCAATGTATCTGTAGTTTTTATTCTTTATCATTCTGCCCATCATTTCTCCTCTTCTCACAACTGCGCTAACCTCGCTTCGAAAAGGCAATGAGGGATCGTTAACCACATCAGCAAAATTTCTTCCCTCCAAATGTTCCGGAATATTATCGAATTGAAAAAGATTTGAAAGTGTAGGATAAATGTCAATAAATTCAAACATTGCATCCGATTCAACACCCTTTTTACCAACTGACTGCCCGGCCATTATAAAAGGTGCGTTTGTTCCTTTTTCATAAATAGTTACTTTGTTCCACCAGTTATGTTCACCCAGATGATAACCATGATCGCCAAAAAATACAATAAGCGTATTTTCTATTTGACCAGATTCTTTAAGTGCATTCAACAATTTACCAACCTGTGTATCCATAAAACTGGTGCATGCATAATAAGACCGTAGAAATTCTCTTTTGTCCTGATCTGTAAATTTGTTAAATGTCACAGTTGCTCCCGGGAGCGAATGTTTATAAGGAGGTTTCCAGCCTTCAGGTAAAGCAGGTGGATCGCACTCTTCTAAAGGATACATGTCGAAATACTTTTTGGGTGCAATAAAAGGATCGTGTGGCTTATGAAAACCAACCGCCAAAAAGAAGGGTTTCTCCTTTTTTGCTTTTATGAACTCAACCGCTTTTTTTGCAATCTGCCCGTCGGCCTGATCCTCGTCATCACCTTCGGCCGCTTTCCAATGGCACCATTTTAAAACGCCATCAGTAATATTTCTTGTTTCACCTTCTTTACCCAGTTCTGTTGCACTGTAACCATATATTTCATCCCATGCAGTAGGATCATTATGATTATTTGAACGATGAAATATTTTACCGAGACTCATGGTGTAAAAACCATTTTGCCTGAATAGTGCTGGCAAAGTAATCCGGTCGCCCAAAACCGATTGTAATGGCGTTCTGTTGTCCAAGATGCCAATGGATTCAGGTCGCAATCCCGAAAGAAAAGAGCCACGACTTGGACCACAAACTGCGTAATTGCAATAAGCATGATTAAATTTCACACCACTTTCTGCAAGTTTATCAATATTGGGAGTTTTCACAAGTGGATGTCCATAGCACCCCAAGGTTGTATTCAAATCATCTACAACAATAAAAAGCACATTTTTATCTATCTTTTTTCCTTCACTATTTGTTTTAGATTTTGAAGATGTACACCCAACAACAATCCCAATAGCTGTAATAACAACTAAAATTTTTCTCATGACAAAATTAAATTAACTATACATAACTATCTATTTGCCTTCACGTTCCGGCATTTCCAAACTAACGGGGATTTCTTTACGAAGCATTTTTGCTCCAAGTCCGGTTAACCAGAGATAATGGTCAGAAGGCACCCCGTCATTATTAACAAAATGAGCTTTTTCACTGTTTGGAGGGTTATCTGTAATTTTCATAATTGCTGTGCCTTCATCAATTTCGTCGAACATTGCAACATACAACATTTCAGCACCGGCATTAATCATTGTTGTAATCTGATCCCAGTAAAATCTGCCTCCTAATCGAGGAATAGCTCCATAAGCAGTATAACGTGCCAGATCCTTATTATTGAGAGACAAATTCCTCCAGCTAAAACCCGGATAAACAATCGGCACATAATCAATTCCGTGTTCTTTTGTCCATTTTAAATCGGCAATTACATGATCTCTTATGTGATCCATTGGTTTATGCACCAAAGGGGTAAATCGTTGAACCATCCAAGGCAGAACAATATCCACAGATTCTATAATTTCATGCAAATAAGTATCAGGTAAACAGTCTTTATTCAGCTCACGAAAATAGGTTGGAACACCCAACATAACAGAACATCCACCATACTCGGGGTCGTTTTTAAGAAAATCGATTAAACGGTTAACACCAATTTTACGACTATCGTAAGGTCGATCCGGAAAACCAACGCCCCAAATAGCTACTAAAGGTTTTCCATTGTGATAAAGGTAGGTTTGATTTTCTCCCTGGTTGGTAACTTTCAATTTGTCAACAAGCATTTTCCAGTCTTCAATTACCGAAGAACAATCTTCACCATCGGCTTTTAAACCCGACAAATCGTACATTACGGCAATTGCCCTTTTATTTTTTATTGATTCCGTCAGTGCATTTCGCAAAATTATATCCTGTGGTTTGTTTGTATCTTTATACTTGCGGGTAACTCCAAAAAAACGTTGCATAAAAACGCCGTCAACACCATATTCTTTCATCCATTTAAAATGGAGTTCGGTAGTACTTTTGTCAACCGAGCTAAAAACTTCGGCCACTCTCCCATCGGGATATTTGAAACTTGTTTTATAAGTTTTCTCATACTCCAAAACATCGGGCCAAAAATCAATGGTATTATTTTCTGCATCGAATTTTCCATTTCTACCAAAATGCCCCCAACCGCCATCAACGGCATCACCCTCTGCCCGGAACCAGCCCTGATAACCAGCCATTACCAAGCCTTTGTAACTTTTGTACAAAGTAGTTTTACCATGTTTATTTTGACCGTTTACATTAAAAACGATAACAACAAAAAGAAGTGATACTATTATCTTGTTTATAAATAATCTCATTTCATAATTTATTTATATTAAAAAAATTCAGGATTAATTTTCTATTTTTTTACTTGTTATTCGTTTGGAATTGATTCTTTAAAATCTGTAATAAGTTGTAAAAGTTCATCCACTTTTTCAGGATTATTCTCCGCCATATTTTGAGATTCAGTAATATCTATTTTTAAATTGAATAACTGAATGTCACTTTCTGGTTTATCCGGAGTTACACCCGGATATTGTGCAGGAGTTGCCTGCCCCGACATACGTGCTATTATTGTAGTTCCATCTGGCCCACGCGAATCTTTCCACGTACTTAAATCTACTTTTTTGCGATATCTTGGCTTCCTGACAAATAGTTTCCAATCGCCTTTTCGAACCGACATAATGTGTTGATTGTGCATACTAAAAACGGGTGCATGTTCAATTTGATTTCCTTTTAATATTTCTGTGATATCCTGCCCATCTAACACATTTTTATTTTCAGGATTAACACCGGTTAACGATAATAAAGTTGGATAAATATCAGGAGACCAGCAAGGTACATTTACTTTTGAATTTAATGGAAATATTTTTGGGTAGTGAATAATAAATGGTACCCGAATTCCACCTTCCCATGTTGTGGCTTTCATTCCTTTTAATCCCCCGGAACTACCACCGTACCAAGGGCCATTATCCGACATAAATATAACAATGGTATTGTCTAATAATTTTAAATCTTTCAGTGTATTAATAATTTTGCCTACCGACCAATCCAACTCTTGAATTACATCTGCATAAAGGTCGTTTGGTGTATCAGGCGTGTAAAACCTGTCGCTGACTGCTAATGGTTTGTGAGGCATTGCGTGGCACAAATGAAGGAAAAAGGATTCGTCCTTATTTTTAGTAATAAACTCAATGGCTTTTTCAGTGTATGTTTTTGTTAGAAAGTTTTGGTCAACCGGATATTCAACAGTATCCATGTTTTCAACAATTTGCACTGGACGCATATCGTTGGAATACAGAATGCCATAATATTCATCGAAACCATGTTTTACAGGGAAAAATTCTTCCTTATGTCCCATGTGCCATTTCCCTATACATTTTGTGTGATAACCGGCTTCCTGAAAAGATTCGCCCAAAGTAATTTCGTTTGCTCCAATACCAATGTCGTTAACCCCGCGGTCCGGTGTCGGGTTGCGAATCATTCCATGCCTTAAAGGAAATCTACCGGTAAGCAAAGTAGCTCTCGATGGAGCGCAATAAGGTGTGGGCACATAAAAATCAGTACAACTTACTCCGTTTTCAGCCAGGTTATCGATATGCGGTGTTTCATAGTTTTGTTGTCCGTAACAGGAAATATCGCCATATCCTAAATCGTCTGTTAAAATGATAAGCACATTTGGTTTTTGTTTTGTTTCAGCTTCTTTTTTTGAATTTGTGCAACTGTTTATCAGAAAAAACATTGAAGTAAATAATCCTCGGGGCAAGCCCACGAGGCATTAAAATATTTTCAACTGA
>CAYZBC010000211.1:0-9253 GCA_964476535.1 uncultured Maribellus sp. | reverse complement strand
CTTATTTAGACTGGCTAAGATTTATGCTTGATCCACCCTAATTTTTCACTGACCCTATTTAGCTCATCAGGGATGGTCTGGACCTACAATTATTCCTTATACATATAATCGTATTGTTCATCAGGTTCCACAAATGGAAATAGCACTAAATCCAAATCTTGTGCAAAATCCAGGATGGAATCGATGAAGTAGAAATATTATTGATAGAAATGTTGTCTGGTAATTCATTTAAATTACCAGATACCATAAAAAACACAACTGTGAACATAGGTTACTTCTTTTTGTAAGACAAAAATGGGAAAATTAAAATATTAACTTATCTTGTGAAGATTATATACGAAAGCTTATGGTAAGGTCCAATAGCCTTTGGAAAGGTTACGTTATAATTCTAAAATACTTACAGTTAATTGTCTGCTTTTAAAACAGATGACGAAATATTTTGAAGTTTATAAGCTCTAAGGTAGGATGATTTTTGTATTTTATTTATCAGAAGAGAAATTTGATAAATAAAAATGCCGCTTATATGATTGACCAGCAAAGGGAGATAATTAAATTTTATTATAAAAAACGTTTTAAAATTAATATTATGGAAAGTAAAAACTATGATCGTAGAAATTTCATAAGAACTTCAGCTGCTGCAACTGGTGCTGCAGTTCTTTCAGGAATTGGTTTATCACAGCAGGCAATGGCGAATCAGGTAAATGCAGTTTCGCAAAATGGCAAAAAGATCCGCCTTGGTTTTATAGGTATTGGTGGTCGTGGTCAATATCATCTTAGTGAAGCATTAGGGATAGAAGGAGTAGAAGTTCCTGCAATATGTGAACTTAAACCGGTACGGGTTCATACCGCAAAAAGGTGGATAGAGGAATCAGGGCGGCCAACACCCAACATATATGACAGGGGGCCTGAGGATTACAAACGCTTATGCGAAGAGGAAGATCTGGATGCTGTGATTATTTCTACTCCATGGGAATTGCACGCACCTATGTGTCTTACTGCACAAAGAAATAACAAGCATGCAGTAAGTGAGGTTCCCATGCTTCTTACCGTAGATCAAGCTTGGGAAATATTGGAAACATATGAGAAGACCGGTAAATGGGCAACTATTGGTCTAGAAGGGTTTGGCGATCTTGCCATATTAAATATGATTCAGAAAGGAATGTTAGGTGATATTATTCATGCCGAGGGTGGTTATGTTCACGACCTGAGATTGGTGAAATTTGATCCACAGGAGGAACCATGGCGTCTGCAACACTCTATCAGCAGAAACGGTAATTTGTATCCAGATCACCCAATGAATAAGATACTCTCGATGTTAGGTATTAATCATGGTGACAGAATTGATTATGTAGTTTCAATGAGTTCAAAAGCAGTAATGCTTAACAAGTATGCTGCTTTAAATTATGGCGAGGATTCTCATTATGCTAAAATAAAAATGGCTCAGGGAGACTATAATTCTTCATTAATTCGTACCGTAAATGGCAAAATGTTTACTCTTAATTTTGATACTAACACACCTCATCCACGCGAACATTTTCGTGTTCAAGGTACCAAAGGTGTATATTTCAGGATGGGCTGGGATCCAAAAATTTATATTGAAGGATTGAGCCCTAAAGAACATTCCTGGGAGCCTGCAGATAAATACATGAAAGAATATGAGCATCCTATTGTTAAAAATTTTGTGGCCTCTGATCGGATATGGCAAGGGGGTGGTGGACATGGAGGAGTCTCTTCAAAAGTAGATATGAGATGGTCAAGGTTAATCGAGGCACTTCGTGAAGAAAGGATGCCAGACTGGGATATTTATGATTCTATTACCAGTAGTACCATTTCTGCTATTACTGAAGAATCTGTGGCGAAAAATGGACAACCTGTTAAGTTTCCTGATTTTACTAAAGGTAAATGGAAAGATAGAGCGCCACTTACCTTTTTATAAATTATTGCTTTAGGAATAATTTTAAAGGTCTTATTTTATTCTCATTAAGGTTTAATACCTCGAGGCTTGCCTCGGGATCCAAAAATATTTTCTTCAATGCCTCGTGGGCTTGCCCCGAGGATTATTTACTTGAAATTCTTAAAACGGTATTAAATAAGAATATTCTTATGAAATACTGTTTTAATAAAAAGAAGAGGGATAGCATGATTTTTGGAAAACAAAAATCTTCGGGCAAGCCCATTTGTAATTTTAAGGAAAATAAATTTTAATATCCCGAGGCTTGCCTCGGGGTATTAAACTAAAGAATGAATAAAAAATATCATACCGTGAAAACTAAAAATAATAGTCGCAGAAATTTTTTGAAAATTTCATCAGTTGCTACAGGAGGTGCAGTTTTGTCAGGTGTTGGTCTATCTGGGCAGGCAATGGCACATCAGGTAAATGCAGCTCCACAAAATGACAAAACAATTCGACTTGGATTTATAGGTTTAGGAGGTCGGGGGCAATATCATCTAAGTTCAGCATTAGGTATAAAAGGAGTAGAAGTTCCTGCTTTATGTGAAATTAGAGACGACCGGATAAATCAAGCAAGAAAATGGGTGGAAGATTCAGGCCGTCCAACACCTAAGCTATACAATCAGGGAACTACTGATTTTAAACGTTTATGTGAAGAAGAGGATTTGGATGCCGTAATTATTTCCACTCCCTGGGAATGGCATGCCCCCATGTGCCTGGCAGCTATGAGAAATGAGAAACATGCTGTTTGTGAAGTTCCAATTGTTCTTACGCTTGACGAGGCTTGGGAAATCTTAGAAACATGGGAAAAAACAGGAAAGTGGGCAACTATAGCGTTGGAACAGGCACTTACTGAATCATCAGATGGGCTTAGCCTATTAAATATGATTCATAAAGGGATGTTGGGAGATATAATTCATGCTGAAGGTGGGTATGTTCACGATCTTAGATTAGTAAAATTTGATCCTGAAGAAGAACCATGGCGTTTACAGCACTCTATAGACAGGAATGGTAATTTGTATCCGGATCACCCGATGAGCAAAATTATCCCGGCCCTTGACATTAACCACGGAGATAGAATTGATTACATTGTTTCCATGAGTTCAAAAGCAGTTATGCTTAACAAGTATGCTGCCGAGTACCCTGGTGCAGACTCTCAATACACTAAAGTAAAAATGAAACAGGGAGACTATAACGCATCTTTGATTCGCACAGTAAACGGGAAGATGATTACACTCAATTTTGATACAAACACACCACATCCACGTGAGGCTTTTCGTATTCAGGGTACCAAAGGTGTTTACTTCGAAATGGCAGGGGATCGCAATATATATATGGAAGGAGTAAGTCCCGTAGAACATGAATGGGAATCAGCAGATAAATACCTGGAAAAATATGAGCATCCAATGATTAAAAATTACAATCCTCCTGCACGGATTTGGGGAGAAACTCGGGGGCATGGAGGACACTCTGATAAAACTCCAATTACGTGGCACCGGTTGATTGCTGCGCTTCGTGAGGATCGAATGCCGGATTGGGATGTATATGATTCCCTTACCAGCAGTGTTATTTCTCCGGTTACAGAGGAGTCTGTAGCAAATAATGGGCAACCTGTGAAGTTTCCTGATTTTACTAAGGGCAAATGGAAAGACAGGTCAAAGCTTTTCAATTTATGAGTTGGTTAAGAGAAGGATAATCTATTAGGATCGTATACTATTTGGGACAGACACACCACCTGATGTTGAAGCGTACAGGCTTTATTATTGCTTTCTGAAAACTGGCGTCAAATATTTTAATCCTACTCCTGCCCACAAACAGCAGGAAAGATAGATTCCTGCCCGACGAAGTGCTTTAAAAGATATAAAATATAAATGCCCTAAAATCATGAATATAATTTAGGGGAGAATTCTAAGATGGAATCTACAAAAAAGAGTAAGAAATAATTTATATCGTGGAAGGTAAAAAAATATGATAGTAGGAATTTTCTGAAAATTTAATGGGAAATTAGGCTATTAAATAAATTTTGGAGAATGACAGTACACTATTAAAAGAAAATATTCAATTATGAAAAATCTGGTATTAATAATTTATTTGGCATTGTTCCCGGTATGTGGATTTTCTCAATTTGTAACTTTATGGCTAATAAAATTATGATATAATTTGAAAACAGTAATTATGTTAAATTTTTTATTTATATATATATATGATTCCTTAGTTGCCGAAAGGGTGAGAATATTCCATTGTGTATTTTAAATATAATGAGAAATTGTTAGTTTAACATAAGTGACAAATTCAATATTTTACAAACAAATTTGAATAGAAATTAATTTTTAACCAATTACATTATTTTTTAAAATTAAATATCATGAAAAGATTATTTTATGTGTTGTTTTGTCTCTTTATTGTGCTCTCGGGGCAGTCACAGCAACGAAAATTGAAGCCAGGTTTGCAGGATTCCTTACTTCTTAAGGATTACATGCCTCGAAGTATTTTTAAACAATCAGAATCTGCTCCGCCAGAAAAGGCAAAATACCTTGCCATTGACATGCACATGCATGCCCCTAAAGAGCCTACGGATGCTATTGCCAAAGAGCTGATAAAAAATATGGATGAGGCTGGAATTCAAAAGACAATCCTTTTTTGTGGCATAGGTGAAACATTCGATAAAAATGTAGTAGTCTTTGGGAAGTATCCCGATCGCATCGAACTCTGGTGCTGGTTAGACCTTACCGGTTCCATAGCTTCGGCAATAGTTGAGTTGGAACGGTGTGTAAAACTTGGTGCCAGAGGTGTTGGGGAATTTCATGATAAAGGGGGAGGATTACCTAATGCCCCGGGTATGCATTATGATGACCCCCGTTTTGATCCTGTTTTAGATAAGCTTGCTGAACTTGGGTTGCCAATAAATGCCCACGTAGCAGATCCGATATGGATGTATGAGCCGATGGACAAACATAATGACTTGTTGTTCGAAGCATATTATTATCGGCTTGATAACAAAAAGGATTGGCTTACTAATCCTGAGGTGGTGGCTAGCTTTGAACGCGCCTTGAAGAAACATCCGAATAACATTTTCGTCGCTGCTCATTTCTTGAACCAGACATATGACTTGGACAAGCTAGGGAGGTTGTTTGACGATAATCCGAATCTGTATGCTGATGTGTCTCAAAGGGAAGCTTATGTTGGGTCTATTCCAAGGTTTGCAAAACAATTTATGGAGAAATATGCTGACCGCTTAGTATATGGTACCGACCAGGGTTATAGCCTTCCTATGTATCGGAATTCATTCCACGTCTGGGAGACGAATGATGAACACTTCTACTCATGGGATGTAGCAAATACACGTTGGGCTATGTCTGGGGTTGGGCTCAGCAATAAAGCGCTTAAAAAATTATACAGAGAAAATGCTTTGCGGATTTTGAAAAAATAGTGAAGAAAACACTAGTAAAAGAAAGCATTAAGAGCAAAAAACGTCTGAATAAGTTCAGGTAAGCTATGCCATAGATGCAATATAAAGCATTGTAGGGCTATGTGTAATGTAAGTAAAAGGAGATCAAATAAAAAAAGGGAAAGATAGGTTACATAGAATCAATTTAAGTAACGTTTAAAGGGATATGTAAATGTAAATCTGTCTGATGATTTCCTATTTTGTAAATTAATTTATTTTTTCTTTGAGATCCAATATGTAAATGCTTTTGAGGTAGATTTCAGGTTCTGTCAAGGGCGGTGCGAGGTACGAAGCCGTTTTATATACCTTTGACGGGTTCTGTAATCTGCCTTTCTCTGTTTTTTTGAGTTGGAGAATTACAATTCAATCTTCATCCTGTCATCACCTTCCGGAAGGTGATGTTCAATAAAAATACAAACGTCGGGATGTTTTAATCAACTAATTCCTCGAGGCTTTGCCTCGGGGTTCCATACATTCTTCCCTGAATTTCAGGGGAGATGTCTCGGGTACTCGGGACAGCGGGGTGAAATAGATAAAATTCGATTTTCAGTTTCTTTGCCGAAATAAAGTTGGCGTAATACCCCTTGGCTCTGCTACGGGGATAGTCAACTTTAAGAATTTTCTTTATTTAATTCCAACGATTTTTTTTTGCGGTTAAACGATGATTAAAATTTATGCAGCTTAGGAAAATCCACTCCCAGGTTACAGGCACCACGATTCGTGGCGTGGCGACATTACGGGTGATGGCATGTTTGAAGTTTTGGCTGCCAATGCCAATGGAACAATTTATTGCCTTAATTTTTAGCGTATAATATATTTGTTGGTAAATAAGTTGGCTTGACTGTAAAATCAACAAAAATTGAAAGATTATTGGTTTGCGGAATAAAAGAAAAGACCTATTATTGTAACTATAAAAAAACAAATCATTAACCTTATATAAAAATGAGAAAAGAAATTAGATTTCTTGGGGCATTTGCATTCTTAAGCTTTGTATTATTCGTAGGATGCCAAAGTAAAAGTACTAAAACAGAACCGGCACAACCTACCAAACCCAATGTTATAATTGTTTATTTAGATGACCTTGGATATGGCGATGTTGGTGCTTACGGTGCAACTGCGTTACAAACTCCAAATTTCGATAAATTGGCAAGCGGTGGAGTAATGTTTACCGATGGTCATGCTACCTCGTCAACCTGTACTCCAAGTCGTTACGGATTGTTAACCGGCGTTTATCCCTGGCGCGAAAAAGACGCTGCAGTTTTACCAGGAACAGCACCTCTTATTATTGGAACTGAGCAACTAACCATCCCAAAAGTATTTAAAGGGAAAGGCTATGCCACAGGAATTGTTGGTAAATGGCACCTTGGCTTGGGTAATGGAAATACAGATTGGAACCAACGTGTTTCTCCCGGGCCAAATGAAGTTGGGTTCGATTATGCATACATTATGGCTGCAACACAAGACCGTGTTCCAACCGTTTATATTGATAATGGAAACGTGGTTGGTTTAGATGTGAACGATCCGATTGAAATTAGTTACAAAAAGAATTTCGAAGGACAACCAACTGGCATAGATAATCCGGAACTGACAACAATGAAATGGCATCAAGGACACAACAATACTATTGTGAACGGTATTCCTCGAATTGGTTTTATGAAAGGTGGTGAGAAAGCAAAATGGACAGATACCGACATGGCCGACCACTTTCTATCGAAAGCACAAGACTATTTGAAAGCCCACAAAAGCGAACCATTCTTTTTGGTTTATACGATGCAACAACCTCATGTGCCACGTACTCCGAATCAAAGGTTTGTAGGAAAAACGGATATGGGACCACGGGGCGATGCCATTGTTGAAGCCGACTGGTGTTTTGGCGAATTTATGAAAACCTTGGAAGACGAAGGTGTGCTGGATAATACCTTGATTATTTTCTCAAGCGATAATGGTCCGGTAGTAGATGATGGTTATTGGGACGATTCGGTTAAAAAATTAGGAACCCATACTCCATCGGGTATTCTTCGTGGAGGTAAATACAGCTTGTTCGAAGCCGGTACTCGTGTTCCGTTTATTACTTACTGGAAAGGTAAAATTAAACCAGCTGTTTCTGACGCTTTGGTCTGCCATGTCGATATTCTGGCTTCGTTGGCACAATTAATCGATAGCCCCGAAAAAACACAGGATAGTAAACCCATGTTAGACGTATTTTTAGGGAAAAGCAAAGAAGGTAGAAGCGAACTGGTTTTAGAGGCTACAAGCCGCACATCTTTGCGAACTGGCGATTGGGCTTTAATCCCTCCTCATAAAGGTCCTGCAGTAAATACTTGGGTAAATATTGAACTAGGTAACGACTTGGAATGGCAGTTGTACAATGTGAAAAATGATATTAGTCAGCAGAAGAACGTAGCAAAAGAAAATCCTGAAAAACTAAAAGAGTTAATCGCAATTTTTGAAAGTATAAGGGGAAAAGAACATTCTACTATTCGAAAGCTTGACTTGAAATAGAAGAAGGGCTTGAATACTGAGGGTTTGGCTATTTATAGCTGAACCCTTTTTAAAAGCTGTAATCTGTCAAGCTTGGAAAGGTCACTCGGCAAATAACCTCCGTGATCATCGCCGGAAGTTTGTGTCTCGTCTGTAGTATTATTAGAATCGCGCTCTGTACGAAGCTGCTAGCAGTTTTGTGCTGCCGGGGGCGCAATATCATTTCCAAGGGGTATGGCCCGGTAAATTTGGGGCGAATACTATTTGTTAGGGTACTTTCTGCAAAAAAGTATTTCGGTGAGGATAAAACAAAAAAATCACTTTGAAAAACAAAGTGATCGTTTTAGAAAGATTAATTTTTGGCTGCATCAAGTTTAATTCCCGGCTTGCTTGCCTGTTTGCCAGATGGACAGGCTCAGAAAAATTGGGATTTGTTGTTTTCGGGGAATGAAAAAGCAAAGGACTTGAACTGGAAGAAATATCTTTTATTACACGTGAAATTGTGGATTGTAGTTTTGGTTTTTTGTATTTATTATCAGTCGTTATAGATCAATTTTGATTCTCCATCTTCTCCCTCTCTTCACGAATAGAGGTACGATTATATCGTAGATGTAATCAGGGTGAGTAATAAATTAGAAATCAGAATTTCAATTTATTATCAATAATGTAATTTTGCATCTATTTATTGAATTTATTGATCTGCGTTTAAATGGATTGAACCTTGGAATAATACTAACTTTACTGAATAGTGTTGCATATTCGACAACTCGCTAAGCAGTTTCAATTTAAGTTAAGCGGCAAATAAAAATCAAATTGGTATAAAATGGTATTACATCTGGAGTGCAGGGCAAAGATGGAGAAGCAGTTAGTTACACTAGGAAGGGAAAGGTTCAGGCCTACGTTCAGTTCAGTCAAACTATTCCTGAAGGATTTGAACGCATTAATCTTTGGCCAGTTCATTTATTTGATCAAATTGCAGTTCCGAATATTAAAGATATTACTAAATTGCCAGTAATATTATATGTCCTTGCCGGGTAAAATTACAACCAAATAACAGAAACAACGAATAAAATAATGGTCTTTATTTCGGTATTTATTCTTTTTAGTTGGAATTAGCAACTTGACAACTCGAATAGAAATATAAAATCTACTCATACAAAAATATATCTGGAAATTAATTCAGGTTTTCCTGCTATTTTTAGGGAACTTTATATTACTGAAACATTAAAAGAAATTGCGTTGATTTATTAGATAATATAAAAATCAGGCTGACTAGTCTTTTGCCTGGTAATGAAAATGAGGTAGCTTTAAAAGATGGATTATTGAAGTTTAACATTGATCAATTAGCAGGATTTAAATTTTTTAAATTTGAG
>CAYZBC010000210.1:0-9279 GCA_964476535.1 uncultured Maribellus sp. | reverse complement strand
CCTTTTTTAAAGCGATATCAGTGTCTTTTACAATGTAATCGTAAGCACCATATTTGATCGTATTCACTGCAACTTCCATGCTTTCGTTAGCCGTTAAAAAAATAAACTCTGTTTTGTTGCTGTGATTTTTAACGTTTTTTAGAACGTCAATACCAGTTGAATCTCCCAGATGATAATCTTGAATTACGATGTCAGGACGTTCTCCTTCCGAAACATTTTTGATACATTCTTTTCCTGAAAGAAAGGATTTTACATTGGTGTAATTTTGCTTTTTAAGATATTCACAAACTAATCGGTTGTAGATTCTATTATCCTCCACCACATAAATAAGAAGATTATTTCTCGTGTTCATAATACAGTATAGCTAAATAAATTCTTGTTATAAAATTACTATTTTTTTAAGTGTAGATAACACAATTCGCGAAAAATTTAAATTGGGTTCAATAAACACAAAAAATCCGTACTACAAAATTTATATTCAAAGTAATTGCGAATGCTTTTTTCTTCGTGATTTTATTTCGATTTTTTATCAAACTTTTATGAATGAAATACATCTTATTACTTCTTTTGGGTTTATTGTCTTCTGCTGGTTGTTCTTACAAAATCCAAAATGAAATTCGACCTGATTTCAAAGCCTATTTCGATGAATACCATGTTGATGGTTCATTTCACCTTTTTTTGATCTTTTGAAAAAAAGAAGCCAGAGTCACAACGAAGAACAAAGTCAATAAGGTTATCTTCCTACCTCCATATTTAAGATTTTAAATATTTCAAAGGATAGCGTTTCGCATTAAATTCCTGTTTGGAATCGGGGACATAACCTTTCTTCAGCATTTCAAAATTCGGTGGTTCCCTGGTATCATGGGCTGGTACGAAGAATTGGAAAGGGAAAAATGCAGCACTGGGTGTCAAAATGGAATTTTGGCAAAATGGATATTCATGAAGAAAACATTGACTTGTTTTGGTTAACTGGTAAATCTCGAATTTCACCAGTGGAACAGCTGGATTTTCAAAAAAGCAGAATAGAAATAGCCCAAAAAATATTTAAAAAATTATCTTTGATAGAATAAACCGTAATTACATAAACTAAATAATTCCTAATTATGAAATCAATTTTGACCGCAATTTTTCTTCTTTCTTTAACATTCGGAATAACCGCACAGAACGTTAACATTGCTGCTGAATATCTTTTAAAAGAAAATATCTCTTATCGAACATCAGCGGAAGAAAATCTAAATGAATACATTTCGGAACGCTGTAAATTAGATGTCTACTATCCTGAAAACAGAAGCAATTTTCCAACGGTTGTTTGGTTTCATGGTGGAGGAATTACGGGAGGAAACAAATCGATTCCCGAGAAATTAAAAGAGAAGGGGATTGCAGTTGTGGCTGTAAATTACAGACTAAGTCCAAAAGTAGAGTGCCCAATTTACATTGAGGATGCGGCAGCCGCTGTTGCATGGACTTTCAAAAATATCGAAAATTTTGGTGGCGATCGGGATAAAATTGTTGTCTCCGGACATTCTGCAGGCGGTTATTTAACAAGTATGGTTGGTCTTGATAAAAGCTATTTGGCGAAATACAATATTGATGCAAACGACATTGCAATGCTGATTCCGTTTAGCGGACACACAATAACGCACATGACCGTAAGGAAAGAACGTGGCATCCCGGATACACAACCGATAATCGACAAATATGCACCGCTGTTTCATGTTCGCGCTGATGCACCTCCTCTTATTTTAATTACCGGCGACCGAGAACGTGAAATGCTGGGTCGGTACGAAGAAAATGCTTATCTCATGCGAATGATGAAAGTGAACGGACACAAACAAACTAAACTTTATGAGCTCGATTCATTTGACCACGGAGGAATGGTATCGCCTGCTTTTGAAATTCTATTAAATGAAATAAAAACTTTGATAGAAAAGTAATGAAGAATTGAAGGACTGAAAGCGAAAATGCATAAATGATTGAATAGAAGAAAACTCTCAGTGATTAGTAACAGTTTCCAGTTTTTAAAATCAATTAAATAATTAATTTTGGGATTCAACTAAATTTAAATAAAATGAAAAAAATTGTTTTACTCATATTCGTAATTCTTATTTTATCAATTTCATCTCAAGCACAAAAAATGCCAACCGGTAATCCGGCTGATTTCAAGGTAAAAACATGCTTACACTCTGTAAGTTATTTAGGAATTTGGCGTGGACAACCCCAACTTACTGTTGATGAATTTTTGGTAAAAGCCAAAGAATTAGGATACGAAGGAGTGATGTTAGTTGCCAAACGTCCGCATGTTTCGCCTCACGATTACGACAAAGCCGCCCGTGCAAAACTTAAAGCAAAAATAGATTCGCTGGGATTAACGCTTGTAGCAATGGCAGGTTACACCGATTTTACAGCTGGAATAGATAAACCCGGAATTCCAAACGCTGAAATTCAGGCCACCTGGGTAGGCGAAATTGCTGAGTTGGCAAAAGATTTGGGAACAGACATGGTTCGCATTTTTACAGGTTACGAACGTCCTGGGATTTCGTATGACAAACAATATGCGGAAGTTGTTTCTGGATTAAAAATGGCCGGCAAACTGGCTGCTGAACACGGGGTAACTTTGGCCGTACAAAATCATCACGACATTGCTTTACACCACGATGCAATGAGCTGGTTATTAAGAGAAGTAAATTTACCAAATGTTATGGCTGGTTGGGATGCCTGGTCTCCGGTTTTGGAAGGATTGTCATCAGAAGAATTGCGCGAATCCATCTTGAAAATGAAACCGTTTATTGTAAATACCATTGCTGCCGATTACGTAATGCATCCACGCTACAATTATGTAAATCATCTCACAAATTACAAAGCAGAACAACCAGTTATGCGAGCCTGCCCGATGGGACAAGGAATTATCGATTATAAAACATGGTTCGAAACTTTAAAAGAAATTGGTTATCAGGGTTGGGTAGTTTACGAAATGTGTGAAGTTTTAGACGGCGGTGGCTCAATGGAAAATATGGATAAAACAGCTAAAATATTTCTTGATTATATGAAACAATTTTAAAAATGCAATTCATGAAATTCAAAGTCATTCTTACATTATTTACACTTTTTGTATTCCTGTTCACTAATGCACAAACCTATCCAAAACTTGACGAAACATTCCGGTTAAAACAACTGGAACCGCCGACGGGAAAAATAAAAATGGTTTTTGATACTGATACCTACAACGAAGTTGATGATCAATTTGCACTTGCTTACGCTTTATTGTCACCCGAGAAAATTGATATGCAAGCTGTTTATGCGGCACCATTTCATAATTCGCGTTCGGAAAGTGCTGGCGATGGAATGGAAAAGAGTTACGAAGAAATTCTTCGTTTATTGAAAATGCTGGACAAATCTTCTGATGGTTTTGCGTTTCGCGGCTCAGGCGGATATCTGGAAGATATAAACAAACCTATTCGAAGCGATGCAGCACTTGACCTTATAAAAAAAGCAATGGCCAGTAGCCCGGAAGATCCGCTTTACGTGGTTCCCGTTGGATGTATTACGAATATCGCTTCTGCAATATTAATCGAACCTAAAATCATAAAAAATATTGTTGTGGTTTGGCTGGGTGGAAATGGATTAAACTGGCCAACTCAAAACGAATTTAATCTTATGCAGGATGTTCTGGCTGCACAGGTTGTTTTAAATTCAGGAGTTCCTTTTGTGATAATGCCCTGCCGATCGGTGGTTTCACATTTTCATACAACAATTCCTGAACTCAGTTTAAATTTAAAAGGTAAAAACGAACTATCCGATTATCTGTTAAATATTGTTGTTGAATACAGTGGCGGAAAAACAGCATGGTCGAAAGTGATTTGGGATGTCACGGCAGTGGCTTGGTTGGTAAATCCTTCGTGGATTTCAACCAACCTAGTACACAGCCCGATTTTAACCGATCAGGTTACATACAGTGTTGACCAGTCGAGGCATTTTATGCGCATGGCAACTTCGCTTAACCGCGATGCAATTTTCAGGGATTTATTTGAGAAACTGGGAAAATGATCAATTTCGAAAAATAGCATTAGAGACAGGAATTTAAATCCTGTCTTTTTTTTAGTACTATATTTTGCTTAAAACTGCCACCCATTCCAATTTTCCCGGCGCTTTTAAATTCACAATTTTCCCACCTTCAATAGTACTTTGCGAAATGGTTTTCCCGGTCCTGATTTCCAGCCATTTTATATTAAATGGTACATTGAAACCAGTTAAATCCAATCCAACTTCGCCGCCATCCGTAAAAAATAAAACATAAGTTTCGCCCGTTTCAGAAGTTAAATACGCTTCGTTTTCTTCTCTGTCGGAGAGCAAATTATTTTCTGGTTCTAAATCCCAAAATTTGGTGATTGATTCAATTTCTCGGGCAACTTTTACACAATTCATTGACAATTCAGAAAGTCCCAATCCAGAAGGTGGGCGATGAAAACGCGCGCTTGCTACTCCTCCCAAAACATGACGCCACCAACGCTCAATTCCATCTTTGGTATTTCCATGTCTGCCTCCATCAGCTCCATAAGTTTTTACAGTATTTAAGGGGCGGGGTTGTGTCGATATATAATCTCGGACCCACTGAAAATTATCCCAGTGCACCTGCCCTTTTTTCTGATTATTCTGCGAAACGTCGCAAAAAACATAACGTTCGGGGTGGTCGAAAGTACGTTTGTGCTCGGCTGAAGTTAAATTCCATGAGTCCCACATTTCGGTTACACAAATTTCTTTTCCGGCTTCTTGTGCTTTGTTTAAAATAAATTCGGCCCAGTAAATTCCCCAATTTTCTTCAGCCGATGTTTCATTGTCGATACAATACAAAACGTTATTGTATTTAAAAGAAATTTCCAACATCTTTTCGACTCTGCTTTTTTGGTATTTCAGAAGCAACTCATTATTCCGCTGCTTGGGTGTAGTAAAAAAGAAAGGTTGTTTATTTTGTCCGGGATGATCGGGATATTCCAAATCCAATCCCGATTCTTCCGAAGAATAGTTTATATTGTTTTTAGGATTGAACGGATGAATTGGCCAGTGATCTGTGGCGTAATCGAACCGATCCCAAACTTCAATCTGAACAATAATATCGCGTTTTTCGGTTTCTTTTAGGAAAAAATCAAAACGGTTGTAATAGTCATCGTTTAGTTGTTCGAGGTCGTATTTCCCATTTTCTAGTTGAAGGAATGGGTAAATTTCAAAACCTTTATCCTGACGGTCGCTCATTGTATTGCGCACATAATTTGCACCCACCTCTTTCATTGAGTCCAAATGTGGTGTCAGTATTTCAGTTGGCCACTGAAACAGGTTGTCGTCACTACTTGCACCCAACAACATTATCGGGTCTCCCTTGTATTGCCAAAACATTGGGTTTTCCTGCCAGGGTTGAATTCTGTTTTTTTCGGAGTTATTGCTTTTACAACCAATTAATCCCAAGAAAATGAAGACGATTAAAGTGCGCTTATTTATTTTCATGAACTTAAAATTAGAATATTGTTTTATTGATATTTTGTTTTTGAGTAAGGCCATGCTGTGTATGTACTTTTATAGCCCACCAAGAGTAAATAAATTATAACCATTCCCAGTTTGATATTGATTTATTTTGTAATATGGATGGCTGTACCTGCGTTTAGCTACTTCATTATCCTTTGCATTTTTATCTGCCCAAATTACGATTTTTCCATCTTTTGAATACGATAAAATTTGTTCTCCTGGCAGACTTGTGAATTTAGATGCCATTGCTGTTAAACCACCTACATTCCCGATAACTTTGCCGGAATTATCGATAACAGTTCCATCGCCTTCAAAATATCCTTTAACTAATTCGTGAATTCCATCACCATTTAAATCAACAGGAATAGTGGTATAGACGGAAAACCCAAGATCAATTTTCTTACCTGAAAAAGCTTCATAAGTGTATTCAACAACTCCTGTTCTTCGTTCACCTTCAGCAGTACGTATTTTCTCTCCAACTTTGACTCCGAGCACAACTGGCTCCCCATTTATACCTAAGCGTGCGGCCCAACCTGTATCCATGTGTCCATAATCTACATCCGACCAAACCGATTCTCCTTTTTCGTTATAAAAAACTAAACGTGGTGGTTGGTTGTACCAACTTTCGCGGCAGGTGTGGAAATACCACTTGTTGTTTTTCCAGTCTAAAACAGGCTGAACGATGTCCGAATGTCCTTCCCAGGAATCTTCGGCTGCACAGAAAAGTTCCTTGCCTGTATCCATTTCAATACAACGTTCTCCCCACATAATATCATCAACACCATCGTTATTTATGTCAACCACTGGTGTAACATGTGATCCTTTGCATCCTTTCGCATCTTTTGGAATATTGTACTCCCAGCGTAAAGACATATCCGAATTCCACGCCTGAATTGACATTGGCCCGTACGTTCCCTGAGCAGTAATTAAAACTGGTTCTCCTTTTACATATCCACCAAAAATAAAATGGCGAAAAGTGGAAGACATGCTTTGTGGTTGCACTGGTTCTTTCCATTTCCACTGATTGATTGTATTTCCAGTTTTTGGATCGATCTTTTCGAGTACATATTTCCTGTAATCCAAGGGATGTTCTGTATCCTGATTATTTATTATCCATATTTCATCGTTTCCATCTTTATCCAAATCCATGGCATAAATTGGGTTGAACCAAACGCCGGGAACTACTCCTTCTCCTAAATCACGTTTCCATAAAACTTCGCCTGTCTCATCAAAAAGAATCAATTTAAGCGTGTGTTTTGGAAAGAAGAACATTCCAATATAGGGATCGATTTCAGCATCTTCGGAATACATTCCGCAAATCGCATTCTTGTCATTTATTTTAACAGGAACAGAACGAAATTGTCCAATCTTTTCAGCAATTTGAAGTTGAACTATTGGTTGAAGATTGATTTGAGATTTAGCTGAAATTGAGATTGTAAATAATAATAATAGTAGAATAAAAATCAATCTCCTTTTTTTACTCTCTTTTTCTATGCGGGCTAATTTTTTTGATTCTAAACGGTATTTTTGGCTCATATTATTTTTAACAACTTTCATATTATTTCTTTTTCAAAACAATCAACATATCATTTTCAAAATTGTGGGTGAATTTTATTGTTTTTGAGTCTTCCGTAATTGGCACAATAGTTCTTTCTCCTGTATCAAAATCAATTTTTTCGTGATTTATTAATATTTGCTGGTCGATTTTTGCTTTAGAATATTCGTTGGTAAGCGGATTAAACCACTGAGCCGAATATTTATATCCTTTTGGATTGAACAAACTAATTTCCGATTTTTCCGGAATGTACGCAATTATGGTTTCATCGTAGGAACTTTTAACAACTGAAATCCATTGATTGAAAGTTTTTTCTCCTGGTTGTCCAGCCAAAATTTCATTTGCAGGATACAAGTTCCACCATTCAAATTGCTGAATAAATTCAGCCAGATAACCCATTTGAATACTTCCCGGAAATTCTATACTTTTTCGCCAGCCGGTAACTCCGCCTTTGTCGTTGTGATTCAATATCAACTCACCTTCTGCCAGCCACGGCCAAATTCCGTTTGCACCATAAGTTACACCTGCAATAGGAGTTGCAAAAATGCTCCAGTAACTGGCATTGCGAACATCTTTCGCTGTTATCCGAAATCCAATTTCTTCGTAGTTTGGTTCCAGATTAATGTAAGGCATCGGTTTTAATTTGTTCCACATTTTTGACATTGGACCTTTGTTAATCCAGTTTACAATGCGCTCGCCATTGCTGTGCGACGACTGGTAACCCATCAGATCGTACCACTCTTCCTGATCGTATAAATCGCCAATCCAAGAACTTCCGTGCGGATGTAAAGTAACCGGTGCATGGTCGATATCGTTAAAAACGCGTCGACCGATTTCTTTCCATTTTATTTCCTGATCATTGTAATAACGACCATCACCTCCAAGTGTCCAAACCACCTGATTTCCCTGATAACGGGACACAATGTATTTTGCCAGTAAAACTGCTTCGTCGAGGGGCAAAGAATAACCCGGACTTAAATGGCGGCCTTTGCCATTAGGTAGCGCCCACAAAACCACCGGCGATACTACCAATCCTTTTGCATTTGCCTCATCAATTTTCTGGTCTATTCTTTTGAAAAAATCGGGGTGAATTCTAATGTAACCTGAACCGTCAATCGCAGTTAAACCTTCTGGATTTTTATCACAACCTCGCCACTCTGTCGTTACTAATTGAATAACATTGTAATTGTTCGCTTTTCGCTGATTTAGGTAGTGTTCCCACCCCTCATTCGAAGATTTTAAAGCTCCGTTCCATGCGGTGCAAGCCAGCCAGAAAAAAGGTGTGCCATCGTTGTACGACAAATAGTATTTCCCAGGTTCATGCTGAATTGCCCCCTTTTGAAAAATGGGATCTTCAGATGCGTTGGGCACACATTTGAATTTTCCCGTTTGATAGTGAAGCCCTGAATTTTCTTTGTCGGAACAATCTGTTATCCAATTCCACTCACCTGTTTCGTCGGGGAGAAAACGCACTTTCCAATCGGTGCCGCCATCCCAAAAACCACCAACTGTTTTAGTACGACCAGAAGGAGCGGTAAAAGTGATTTTGAAATCTTTTACATCGTAAATTGGATTATCATAGGTTTTTGAACTGGTAAACGGAAGTTCATATTTTCCCCATATTTCTGTGCGATTTGTCACTTGAACTTTTACAACAGTTTGGGCAAACAGGTTGAAAAAACTAAAAACAATTGAAACAGCAAGAATTATATTTTTCATTGATGTGAATTATATTTTAAAAATTGACATTACAAAGTAATTAACAAACATCTCGTTTTCAAATTATTTGAAACTTATTTCTTTGACAATGGAGTTAATTTTACCTTCCCAAAAAGTATTTCAGCAATTTCTGATTGAATTTGAAATCAATCGCGAATAATTGTTTTAAAATGTCGGGTAACAAAAAATTAAAACATTAGATTCCCTTAACATATTGAATGTTTATAGTGGGATGAATAATTTGATTGAGTTCTTTAATTACATCGGAATCTCCATTTAAAAAAAGATCAAAAAGTTTAACTATTTTTGACTTATTTTCGTCCATTTTTGTTTCGGTTTTTATATCCCTTAAATCTATAAAAAAACTGGAAAATACATCTGGTAAATCTGAAATAATTTCTGTGTTTAATAAATTAGTTCCATTGTAGATACGATGATAGTTTCCTTTTGTTTTTTCGATAAAAAAAGTATCGTTTTTTAGATTTGTGATT
>CAYZBC010000209.1:0-9288 GCA_964476535.1 uncultured Maribellus sp. | reverse complement strand
TTTAAATTAAATTTTATATGTTTACGATTCTAAGAGACTATTAAGCAAACCACCACTATCTTCTTTTCTGCTATTGGATCCTCCAGTGGACAATTGATTTATTAATTTACTAATGGGCATTGATTGCAACCAAACTTTTCCTGTTCCTTTTAAAGTGGCAAGAAATAATCCTTCGCCACCAAACACCATTGATTTTAAGTTTCCGGCACGTTGCACACTAAAGTCAATTCCTTCCTGAAAACCAACCACACAGCCTGTATCAACGCGAAGTGTTTCGCCGTTTAATTCATGTTCGATAAGTGTTCCTCCGGCATGGATAAATGCATTGCCATCGCCTTGCAATTTCTGGAGAATAAAACCTTCTCCACCAAAAAATCCAGCTCCTAATTTTTGATTAAAATGCATACTAATTTTTGTTCCCAATGCGGCACATAAAAATGCATCGCGTTGAACGATAACTGTACCTCCAATTTCAGCTAAATCAATGGGCACAATTGTACCTGGGTAAGGAGCAGCAAAAGCAACATGACTTTTTCCGGTGCCCTGATGAGTAAAGTGAGTGATAAAAATTGATTCGCCGGTTATTTTGCGTGACGCAGCCGACAACAATTTTCCGAATAAACCTTTTTCCGGTTCAGAACCATCGCCCATTTTTGCAATAAAATCAATGCCTTCTTTCATATAAAGCATTGCTCCTGCCTCAGCAATAACAGTTTCTTGCGGGTCTAGTTCAATTTCTACATACTGAATGTCGTGACCACCAATTTTGTAATCTACTTCGTGTGAATTCATAATTTTATGATTTAATTATTATTTGTTTTGACTGATTGATTGATTTTATTTTCTAGCACTGATCAAAAGGGCAAGTAGTAGCAACCCAATTTTTTTTAACAACTGCCACAACATTGCTATTCCAAAAAGCCCAAAAAGGAAAGGTGCATATTTAACCATGTATGTAAAAAAATCAGCACCTGGTTCCAACACAGCGTTATTAGGTAACTCAGGGTCGTAATAAACAGCAACAGCTGTTCCAACCGGATACTTTTGCAGATCTTTTTTAACTTCTTTAATACTGCTTGTACTAGAGCCTCCACTATGTAAAGTAGTCCTCTCACCTAAATACGATTTATCCTCAACAATAAATTCGTAGCTTATTTCGGCTGAATACATTGTTGTTCCATCACTCTCGGATTGTCGAATTTCGGAATGAATTATTACACCTGGTGCAGTTGGCCACAATTTGGTAGCATCTGCTTCTTCGGCCATTGGTTTACTAAAGGTTGTATAAGTGAACCATGCACCAACGATAAATACAATGCCGAAAATAAATGTTATAATTGGAGAACTCTTTTGATTTGCCATAATATATCGTTATTTTTTAATGAATATTAATTGTAATTAATTATTTTCCCAATTTCATTTTTATCATTTTTTGAACCATGTCATAAGTCTGGTGCAATTCTTCGTCGCTCATTTGTTGCATCTCCTCATCATTAGCCTGCGCCATTTTTTTCCACTCGCTGAATGACATTTTGCTCAGTGTCTCCATTTTGTCGTCCATGTCTTCCATTTCATCTTCAAATTCATCATTATCCATAAAACCTTCTTCTTTTTGAATAGGGAAATCGGGAAGATCGAAAAATTTGTCGGCAACATTAATATTGAATTTTGCAGAAGTCGCTTCAGTAATTGTAGTGATGCCAAGTAACTTCATTTCAAGTTTTAACATTAGTCCTTTGTAAAGCCATTGTTTGCCACCTGGTATTTTCCATAGATCACAATTGTATCCAAGAAATTTGTCGGTACCAATTTTTTCACCACCCATACTTTTTAGCATATTTTCGCCTACATCTCCAGCATCGGCATCAGAGTGGTATTCTTTGGTCATGTCCATTGCCAAATCTCTTCTTGCATAAATTTGTTTCTTGTCGAAATCAACCATATAGCTTACTCCATTATCTAATTTGTTGATAGTATGTGTGTTTTCAGTTTCTGTTTTTCCTTTCCCAAAAATCTTAATTGTGGTCGTTTGGTTCAATTTTATTTCTTTTAATTCTAAAGCGCCCAAATCTTTAAAAAATAATTTTTCAGTACCACTACCACTAATTGTACTTCCCATCATTTTTCCTGAGATTGTGGTCTCATATTCTACAATTCCCGATTTTACATCGTATCGTTTTAGCTTGTTTTGAGCGTTTGCGTTGCAACTTGCTATTGCAATAAATAGAGAAAGAATAATGACTAATTTTTTCATTTTAAATGTTTTTTTTCAGTAAGATTTATGATTTTCCCTTCGCCGTTAAAATCATTGTCGAGTTCCAATTTCATTACAATAAAGTTGTTGCTTTAATTACATTCTCAGGTTCCGGCATCCATTTCCATTTTCTTTAAATGCCGTGATAAAATGGGGATTTTGCACTTCGCCGCCACTTTCAGCTTTTATCATCAGCTCATTTTACTGGATTTAAAGAGAACAGTGAAGAATTGGAGAGAGCAATGCAACAATAATTTGTTGCATTGCTCAGGTATTTTTAAATTATCTTATAAGCATCTGATTCAGCTGTTCCGCTAAACGTGTGTACCGTTGTTTCTCCCGTTTGGCTACAGGTTCCATCGAAAGTAATTTTACTGGCCGTACTTCTTTTTACTGTTCCGCTAATGGAGAAATACATTTCGTCTTCACCAGTTTTTAGAAAATTTTCACCTGAAATAATCACTGATGCTTCTGAGTTATTTTCGCCAATTTGAGTCACATCCCCAATCGATTCAGGAACTCCGGAAATTATTATTGAAAAGTCTTCGCCCAATGAAAGCGTGATGGTATTCCCATACATTCCTACTTCTTCGGTTGTTCCATCGGCAACTGTTTTACCGTCCATTGTTACTTTGTACTTGCCGTCAAATGTAGTAGGTAGGTCGTCATCGTCTTTTCCACACGATGTCGCCAGCATTGCAAAAACACTTAAAAGAATTGTTAGTTTAAAAATTGATTTTTTCATAATTCCAATTAATAATTGATTTGTTTAGAGGCTTTAGCACCCGATTATTATTTATTCAGTGTGACTTGTTTTTTGTTTTTATTCTTTTACTAATTTGTAATTTGTAGTATTTTCTCCATCGAGCAATACGGACAAGATGTAGAACCCACCTGGTAAGCCCGAAACATTATGGCTAGTTGTTGTACCATTAATATTTTTTGAGTACACCACTTGCCCAATACTGTTTCTGATTTTTAATTGGTAATCTCCCGCTTTTTCGAGTTGCAGTTTTATCTCGTTGGTAAAAGGGTTTGGAAATACTTTAATTGACGCGTTATTCTCCTGTTCAACAGAAGTCGGAACTGAACCATATTTCGAGTAATGGTATTTTCCAGTTTTTTCGAGTTCCTCATTCGGTACTGATTCGGAGTACCAATAACTGTAATGTTTTACCTCATCTATCGCCCCATTTTCGTAAAATTCTTCATCAAAAAAATCGTTAAGACCTCCGAAATATCCAATATCGCTTGATGGTAGCATAATGTTTTCGGTATCCAAATTTTTAAAGGAAAATTCATCCTTATAAAATAGCGTTAATTCTTCTCCTCCAGAGTACAGGTAGTCTTTTTGCGTTTCAAGGTTCCCGTCTGAGTCATAATCATAAATAATTCTAGAACTTGGGGCAAGTATTCCCGTCCAGCCTGAATTAAATTCCTCTTCTCTTATAATTTGATTATCGTCGTTGTATTCATATTCAACTTTAGACGGGAGATCCCAATCCATAGAATCTGGATTGTATATTTCTGTAGTTTCCATTAAAGTATAACCAATAGCATTATATGTTATTTTATCCTTCAATTTCACAAGTTCCGCTCCTGTATCTTCATCGTAAATAATGGAAAGCGTTTCAGCCATTAAGCCATCGCCGGAATAGGCAAAAAACATTTTTGCTACTCGAAACCATTCATCGCTTGTACCCTCCACAAGAGTTTCAAGATACAAACTGTCAACCATTGGCAAGGTTCCTGTGCCCCAACTCCCAAATATCATTTGTTTCTCCTCCAGGTTCCACTGGTCGTTATCCCAATCGTACACCATTGCTTCAAGAGCTTTATCTTCAGGAAATGTATAGGTAGTTTTACTTTGATACTCAAGTTCATAAGGAGCCTCATCTCCTACAACCCACTCAATTTCGGTAAGAGGTCTGCCTTGCGAAGTGTAAGTATTTTCAATCTTCCACTGATCTGTTAATTTGTTTGCCCAGTCGTCGTAGCTCGCCACTACATTGGTTAACATTTGTCCGCTTTCGTTATAAGTATTTGTTTCGGTTTCGAATAAATTTATTGTACCACCTTCATTTTTGTAATACTTATAAGTTAGTAACAGCCCATTGTCATTGTAGGTCATTTCTTTAGAAGCTCCATTTTCAAAGGTAATACTGTCGAGTGCATAAGCCTCTGTTGCGGCACTTTTAAGTTGTTTTGGTGATGAGAACTTTTGCAAGAAGTCTTGCATTTTTTGCTTCGATTCTTTTGCAAGATTGTCTTGCGCGTTTGCTGTAACAGCAAAGATTAAAAGAAAAATAGAAATGTAAATTTGTTTCATACTATGAATTTTAAAGATTAATGATTGTATTTATTTTAAATGTTTCATTATTGCATTCTTTTTCATTATTACTCATCCGCTTTATTACCACCATAATCAAATTAGAGCTTTCATTCCCGTGAGAACGGGAATCATATCAATTTTTCTAGCTCTTTAGTTCGAGATTCCGTATAAAATTTTGCAAATTTTCACGGAATGACGTAGTTGTGGCATTATTTCGGATATACATTTTTTCATTTGTTTTTCTTATTCATCAAAGTAATCTGCATACTTTTTGTTAACTTCTTCGATACGCCTATTAAATGCCGTTCCAACTTGTTCTAAAGCCTTTAATTGTTCGTCGTTTATAATACCTTGAGATTCTTTACTCTCCATATAATTGGTGAATTTCTCCATAGTGTTGATCATTTGAGTGCTATTAGAGGCAAATTCTAACATCATTTTTCCTGCTTTTAATTTCTCCATCACGCTCGTTTCTTCATCCCTGTTGCTTTTATCAATAAAGTCTTTTCCGTCAACGGCTAGTTGTTCAATATTATCCGAAAACTCATTAATGGCTTTTTCCGATGATTGTATCATTTCAACTAATTCAGTATCTCCTTTAATTTCATCGGCTATCTCTATTGTCATCGGAGGTATAAAGTCTGCATTTCGTTTATTACCTCCTCCTGCGCAAGCATTTAAAAGAAGTGCCAGTAAAAGCAATGCAGGTGCTATGTTTATCAATTTTTTCATAATCGTTTTGAATTATTTGTTAATGGTTTATTTGTCTTTTTATTCAATAAAAAGAGGTTTCTATACTTTTATTTAAATGATTGAAAATCTCCTGGTTTGTTCCGAGTTTTTCCCCATTTTATTTGTTATTCCAGGCTTTTCGAATTCTTTCGTCAGAAGCATTTGGGTCTAATTCTTTAATGGCTTCTTTATATTCTTCATAGGTTTTGGCATTTTCCATTTTATAAAACGCGTTTACCTGTTTTTGAGTCTCCGATAATTCATTGTCACTTGCCGAAATTGAAACAGATTTCCCATCATTTTGATGGATTTGATTGTATGATTCTTTAATTTCTCTACGACTTGCCATTGGTTTTGTTATCCATATATTCTTTTCGTATTCAGCGTACGACATAGATAATAACTTGTTCTTAGCTGCATCAAAATATTCTTGCGCTTTTTCTTTAACCTCAGGACTATCTTCAATCGCTATTTGTTTTTTTTCTGATTTAATCTGCGTTGGTGCTTTATCAGCACTTATATACGCATCAATTACTTTAAAAGCGTCCGATTTATCTTTTCCCGAAACGGTTCCTTTTCCTGCCATATCATCAATGGCTTTATCTAGCGCCTCTTTTTTGTCTTTTTTGGACGTATTTTCATCATATTTTTCGTAATAATCAAAGAGCGATTTTACTTGATTTTGTAGCTCTCCCAGACCTTCTTGTACTTCTTTTGTCGACAGGGTTTCTTGTTTTACCTCTTTTGTTGATTGTTTTTCCTGTTGAGCTTTCAGATTAAAAGCTAGCAACAAGATGAGTGCAATACTTAGTGTTATTTTCATTTTTAGTATTTTTTGGTAAAAAGTGGTTTATTAATTGAAAATATTTTAAGAATTGACTGATTTAAAACTTCACAAACTCAACCCTGCGATTATTGGCTTTTCCTTCGGCAGTGCCGTTTTCTCCAATGGGTTTGCTTTCTCCAAAACCTGCCGATTTTAATCGGCTAGCTGAAATTCCCAAACTAATTAAGCGATCCATTACAGCTTTTCCACGTTGTTCCGAAAGTGTTTGGTTTTTGGCATCGTCGCCATCGCTGTCGGTGTGACCTTCAACACTAAAATTCAGGTCAGATTGTTTTTGCATCAACTCAAAAATTTCGTTAATAGCCCCGTTACTTTCAGGTTTTATAGTGGCTTGGTTTACATCGAAACGAATTCCGTTTACAATAATTTTTCCGTCGGAAAGAACACGATCGTAGTATTTTACACCACCTTTGGCAATGCGTACGTTTTTCACATAAAATGCTTTGTTTTCTTTTGCACTGGCAAAATATGGATTCATTGTAAATCCGGTTGGGTTAAAGGAATAATGTGGAATATTAACCAATCTAGTATCATCTAAATACACTTTTAGTTTTCCTTTGGTATAAGCAATTGAAACATGTGTCCAACATCCATTTCTACAATAATCAGAATCTCTTCCTGAATGCTCAACAGCAGATCCTTCTGGAGGAGAAACTCGTATAGGTGTTACATCAAATTCTTGGTCGTTATCGTAAACCTTTTTACCTCTTTGGTTTTTTTGATCTGTTAAATAAAACGATAAACGATTACCACCTGCAGGTTTGTAAAAATCAAATTCAATAGTAAAAATTTCAGGTAAATAATCAGTTGACGAATTTTTTAAATATGGAATAATTTTACCTCCATCTAAAAACATCATAACTGTTTCACCATCTACATTTGCAATTTCAACTTGCCCTTTTATTAAATCCCAGCGGCTAGGAAATTCCCCATTTTCTTCATCGGCACTTGGTCCATCTTCAAATATTACAATATCACCAGGCACAAAATCAAATTTGCTCCAAACTACATTTGGTTGTTTTATTGCACTTGTATTGCTATTATTTTCTGCTGAAGATGTTCCAGTAAATTTTACAAATTCTACACGTCTATTATTCGCTTTTCCTTCTGGAGTGCTATTATTATCTAAAGGTTTACTTTCACCAAAACCTGTAGATTTTAATCTGTTTGCCGAAATGCCCATTTCAATTAATTTATCCATAACGGCTTTTCCTCTCGCCTTAGACAATGTCATATTAGTATCATCTCCTCCATCACTATCAGTATGTCCTTCAACACTAAAATTTAGGTCGGTTTGTTTTTGCATTAACTCATAAATTTTGTTTATGGGTCCCATACTTTCAGCTTTCAAGGTTGCTTTGTTAGTATCGAATTTAATACCGTTTACAATAATTTTACCATCAGCAAGTACACGATCGTAGTATTTTACGCCACCTTTTGCAATGCGGAAGTTTTTAATCAACCTTAAGTCTTCATCATGATTTCCAAATGTTTCGATAGATACTCCAAGAGGATTTTCAGAATAGTGGGGAATATTTATCAATCGAACTTCATCCATATATATTTTCAATTTTCCTTTAGTAAAAGCCAAAGAAATATGCCTCCAAATACCATCGTCACCTTTTTTTAAGTTGTTGGCACCATTATATTTATAATATGTTGAACCATTAAGATATTCTGTAAGTTGATCATCATCAATCTTAAATGATAAGTTTCCATCGGTTTTATATAGACCACGTTGATTTTTTGTATCAGCAAGAACAAGGTTATACGATGTTGAAGGTTCATCTGATTTAAAGTAACAGTCGAATTCTACGGTAAAAACTTCTGGTAAATAATCTTCTTTTGAGTTTTTCAGGAAGGGAACAATAACACTCGTTCTTTGAGGGAATACAATCGCTGGTTCTCCATCAACATTTACAATTTCAGCATTTCCTTTCGCAGCATCCCAACGGCTTGGAAACTCACCATTTTCTTCGTCGGTACTTGGTCCATCTTCAAAAATTACTTCATCGCCGGGTACAAAATCAAACTTGCTCCATTCTAGGGTTTGTTTCGATGGTTGAACAGCTTGATTGCCTGCATCCTTTTCAATTGTTCCAGCACCATTTTGTTGTTGTTGTTGTTGTTGTTGGGCTCCGTTTTCATTAGCCTCTTTTATTGTATTGTCCTCATTTTTCTTCTTTTTCTTTTTACCGAAAAGGCTTCCAATACCTTCTTCAATTTTATCAAAACCCTTACTAACACCTTGGTCAATTTTCCGGTTTATGCGATTGGTTCCCTGGCTTTCAGTTTCTTCTTTAACACTTTTCACCTGTGCATCAACAGATACGGCTAAAAACAAGATTAATAAGGTGGTAATAAATGTTATGCGCTTTTTCATGATAGTATGATTTGTTATTTTGTTTTAATCAAATTTACAGCAAACAGGTTTTGTTTTATTGATCTAAATTGAAAGTGCAGCTACTAAACTTGAATGCGTGATATATTCGCAAGAAAGTGCAGTACCTCATTTTTTTTACGCGAACTAATGGCAATCGATTTTCCAGTATCGAGTAACAATTCGCCTCCTGCACTTTTATGTACACTTCGGATGTGGTGCACATTAACCAGAAACGATTGGTGAGGACGTATAAAACTGTTGCTATCTAATTGTTGCTCCACTGTTTTTATGGGAACCGACACTTTAATCTCTTGTCCATCGGTTAAATAAAAAGTGGTATAAGTGTTCTCGCTTTGGCAGTAAACAATGTTTTCAACCTCTATTAAATGGTAGAATTCGCGGGTTGATAACACCAGTTTTTCTTTCGTTTTATGCATTGTTTACAGTTTTAGGTCTTAATTTTAATACAAGTAACGCCATTTAAACCAAAGAAATGGTATGTAATTTGAAAGCGTGGCATTTGAGCTTGAAAGCGTTATTATTACTAATAATACGAATAACAGAACTGCCCAAACAAATAACATGTTGTTATTTATACTGAACAATTACACATTCTTAGCACCACTAATCCAGAACATAACAAAGCCTGCCGACAAAAGTCAACAGGCTTTATTTTATATCTCTGTTCTAAGTACATGACAAAAAACTAATTACATCTATAGGAGATTGGTTTTTAGCGT
>CAYZBC010000208.1:0-9314 GCA_964476535.1 uncultured Maribellus sp. | reverse complement strand
GCCTAATAATGAGAGAGTTACAGAGATTGTTCCTGTGACTCTTTTTTTGTTTATACTATATTGCCGAGTTCTTGCCAAGTTTTGAGGCGAATTGATGATTTATGAGGACGATTCTTGCAGTCAAGTTTTTGAGAGTAAGTCTAATTAATATTAACTTGGTTTTGCTTCTGATTAAAATTTATACCCCAAAAACCTTCAAAACATCTTCTTTATATATTTTCCCTACCGGAAGTTTTACTTCATCTATTTCAATCAAGTTGCCCTCTAAAGACTGGATTTCAGAAATTGCTACAATGTATGATTTATGGATTCTTATAAACTGATGTGAAGGCAGAGCATCTTCCAGTTCTTTTAACGAAGCAAGAGCAGTTATGCGTTTTTTTGAAGTATGAAAAGTTACATAAGCTTTTTGACCTTCGATGTACTTTATATCGTCAAAATTTATTTTGTAGAATTTGCGGTCGGCACGGATGGTAAGGTAAGTTTCGGCAAAAGACGTCTGTGCAGGAATTTCCTGAGTAGTAAGCTCGGTATTTGCAGTTTTACTTTCCATTTTGTCGATTACCTTATTTACAGCCTGGAAAAATCGTTCAAACGAAAAAGGCTTTAACAAATAGTCTATTGCGCTGAGGTTAAATCCTTCCAAAGCATATTCCTGGTAGGCAGTGGTGAATATTACTTCGGGTTTGTGCGAAAGGCTACGAACAAAGTCAACGCCGGTAATATCGGGCATTTGAATATCGATAAAAAGCAAATCAACTTCACCTTTTTTTATCAGTTCGGTTGCTTTTAGTGGCGAATTAAAATCACCAATCAATTCCAGTTCCGGAATTTTACTGATGTAGTTTTTTATGTATTCCCGCGCCAGTCGTTCGTCGTCAATTACAAGGCATTTAATTTTCATACTTCTAGTTTTAAATTCACACTGTATGAGTCTTTTTGCTCTTCAATTTCCAGTTCATATTTTCCCGGATAAATTATATCCAAACGGTGCTTTACATTTTTAATTCCCATTCCACTTCCCGAGGTAGGTATGTTTACGGGTAGCGAGTTTTTAATGCTAAAATGCAATTGCGAATCCAAATGTCGCATTTCAATAGTAATGTATGCTTCAGCGCTTTCCTCAATTCTACTGTATTTAAAAGCATTTTCTATTAATGGAACAAAAAGCATTGGAGCAATTTCAACATTTGCGCCGTTAAGCTCAGTTTTCATGCTAATATTTTGTTCAAAATCCGATTTCATTTGCTGAAAGGTGGTAAAATTCTCGATGTACTTTAATTCGGCTGACAATGGCACACGGTCTTTATTACAATCGTAAAAAACATAGCGCAACATCTCCGAAAGTTTCAAAATACTGTCTGGAGCATTTTTCGATTGCATGTACGTTAGCGAGTAAATATTATTCAGCGCATTAAAAATAAAATGTGGATTTATCTGGGCTTTCAGTAGCTTTAATTCGGTTTCCAGTTTTTCTTTAGTGAGCACTTTTTCGCTTTCCTGAAGTTCACGCGTTTGTTCCATTAGACTTAATGAAGTAGCCACAAAATAGGTAAAGCCCGAGCTAAAGAAATAACGGAAATAATGAAAAATAATTGGTGGACGTTCTTCATCAACTCCACCTCTGTAATCAACAATAAAGCTATTGTCAAGAAAAACTAAAACCACAGTTACAACTATTAGAAATAGGAATGAAACCCAGAAATAACTTCTTCCGGTTCGATAGAAGCGTGGAAACAGAACCAAAACTGTAAAATAAAAAATAGCCAAATTTGTAAAGGTTTCGTAAGCTGCATTTATTAAAGCATGATTCGCCTCCTGAAAGTAGTTGGCAATGTTAAATATGAATAGAAAAAGTGCTACCCAAATTATCACCGGCAACCATGTTTTTCGTTTTATTTTAATCATTTCTTTCTTTTCGTTTAGTAGATATTTTGTACCACTTATAAGAGATAAGGCATGCTCTGTTTTTATTCAAAGTAATATCCAACGTTTCACTATGAATTATTAAATCCTCAACTACTCATTCACCTAATCACACATTCCTAATAGTACCCAAAGTTACCTGCACTTTCAACAGAACAAAAAATATTATAAACGAAAATACAATTTTCATTCACCAACGTACTCGTTTGTCGAATAAAAGTGAAAAACACTGGTTTTGAGGACAAAAACAAGAGTTTGTTCATTAAAAGAGGAGGTTTGTTCATTTACTTTTCTTGTAATAAATATATCCAACACTTTTGCTTCAGAAAATAAACAGAAAATATAATTCGACACAAGATGAAAAAGAAAATTTTATACGGAATAGCTAGCATTGGGCTTATTGTTATAGCATTTGGTGTATCGGGGTTTTTAATTAATTCGAAACCTGAACCTAAATTGGACGATAAAAAACACAACGTAATGTATGTGAAAGCCGAGCAGGTAAATATAGTTGAAACAAAATCGGATATGACTTATCGCGGTCGTGTAACTGCTTTCGACCAGGTAGCACTTGCCGCCGAGGTGTCGGGGAAAATTATGCAAGGCGATGTGCGTTTTAAAGCCGGCGAAAGTTTTCGGAAAGGCGATGTGCTGGTTAACATTTATAAAGAAGATGTAGAAGCTTCCTTGAAGTCGGGCAAAAGTGGTTTGTTACAAACCTTGTCAAAAATTCTTCCCGATATTAAGGTGGATTACCCCGTGGAGTTTGAAAAATGGAACGCCTTTTTTAAGTCGGTTGACCCCGATATGGCTTTACCAAAATTACCTAAAATAACTTCAACCAAAGAGAAAGTGTTTTTGGCAGCGAACAATGTTTTGTCGAACTATTACACTTTACAGCAACAGGAAATAAACCTGAAACGCTATATCATTATAGCGCCCTTTAATGGAAGTTTTAAAAGTGTAAATAAAGAAATAGGCGCAATTTCAAGTCCGGGAGCCGAGCTGGCAACTATAATTAGTTCTGACAAATTAGAGATTGTTGCTCCGGTTTTTCCTGAAGATTTACAATGGATAAAAAAAGGCGATAAAGTAAAAATAGCAGACAAAAAAGGTCTTGAACAAAAAGCAACCATTTCACGAATTTCAACTTTTGTTGACGAAACTACACAATCGGTAAATATTTACCTAACTTATTATCCAATAAGTAATAACAGCTTTTTGGAGGGCGAATATGTTAACGTGGTTTATAACGGCGGTACAGTTACCGGCTTCAAAATTCCGCGTGAGGCGATTGTCGATAAATTGTTTGTTTATGAATTGCTGGATGGAAAATTGCAGAAAACTCCAATCGAAATCAAACGTCAGTTAAACGATTCCGTTATTATTTCAGGTGTCGATGTTTTAAAGGTCGTCGTTACTGAATCACTTGCCTCTGTTAGTTCAAATGTAGAGTATTTGGCAAGACCGTAAAATTTATTCAGGGTCTTGGTTTTTAGCCGTGAATTTACTCACGACTCCTAATTTTTATTCTCAAAATCTAAAGAAACATGAAAAAAATAGTATCACTTTTTGTAAAATATCCATTCTACGGGAAAATGGTTATTCTGGTTCTTTTGCTTCTTGGCGGAATTTCGCTATTGAACATGCGAAAGGCAACTTTTCCTTTAGTAGAATCGAAAGTTATTAACGTGTCGGTAATGTATCCCGGTGCCACACCAAAGGAAATGGACGAAGGGATTACCGCCTTGGTTGAAAACAATATCCGTGGAATTTCTGGGATTAAAGAATTTACTTCACAATCGCGCGAAGGTTCGGCAACCGTAACTGTTATAGCATTAAATGGTTACGATATGGATGAACTTTTGTCGGACGTAAAAAATGCAGTTGATGGAATATCAAACTTCCCGGCAGCAGCGGAGCTTCCAATTGTATCGAAAAACCGTTCGAAAGATATGGCAATGTTTATGTCTTTGTCTTCCGAATCGGGTGATGTGTTGGAATTAAACAGCATGGCAAATCGCATTGAGGATGATTTGTTGGGAACTGGTAAAATTTCGCAAATAAGTATTTTTGGGGTTCCGAGTAATCTGGAACTGGCTATTGAATTGAATGAAACACAAATGCGTCGGTACAACCTTACTTTTACTGAAATTCAAAATGCAATTTCAAAGAATAATATTGATGTGTCGGGGGGGACAATTCGAAGCCCGCGCGAGCAAATAAAGGTAATCAGCCGTCAACGTTCGGTTGAACCTGAACAGGTAGCGAAAATTGTGCTGAAAGCTAACGCCGACGGACAGATTTTAACCATTGGCGATGTTGCCACGGTTACGATGCAAACACCCGAAGATCCTTCAAACGGTTACATCGATAAAAAACCGAGTGTTACTTTTTTGATTCAGAAATTAATGACGGAAGACCTTGAGGCGATTTCGGATGAAATAAATGCTTACATAAAAGAATTTAACGCTACCCACGATAATTTTGAACTATCGGTTAAAATGGATTTTCTGGGAATGATTGACGGACAACTATCCATTTTAATCAGCAACGGAATTCTTGGAGTAATTTTAGTGATTCTATTGCTGTCATTGCTGTTGAACTTCCGGCTTTCGCTTTGGGTCGCCTGGGGAATCCCGGCTTCTTTTCTGGGAATGTTTATTGTTGCCGGAATTACGGGTGTTACCATCAACCTGATTAGTTTGTTCGGGATGATTCTGATTATCGGAATATTGGTGGACGACGGGGTTGTTATCGGTGAAAATATTTTCACACACTTCGAAATGGGAAAATCACCCCGCCGCGCTGCTATTGATGGAACGATGGAAGTTTTGCCCGCTGTTTTTACGTCGGTCATCACTACAATAATTGCTTTTACCCCCTTGTTTTTTATCGAAGGACAAATGGAAATGATGTACGAGATGGCATTTGTTGTTGTAATAAGTTTGCTTTTTTCCTTGTTAGAAGGCGTGTTTGTTTTACCTGGTCACCTTGCAAATCCCAAAGTATTAAAACCACAAAATCCAAAATCATTTTACGGAAAAATACGTCGTATACTCGATAAACTAATTTTTGGGTTCAGAGATAAAATTTATGCTCCGTTCTTAAACTGGATATTATCTCACAAGGGACTTGCACTGGCTGCGATTACCGGAATGTTTATTATAACCTTCGGGTTAATTGGAGGTGGCAAAATTGCATTTACCTTTTTTCCGCAGGCACCGTCTGATATGTTTACAATCGATTTAGCTTTAAAGCCGGGTGTTAATGAACAAATTACAAAAGAAAAATTATTTTTTGTTGAAGACAAAGTTTGGGAAGTAAACCGCGAATTGATGGAGAAATACGGCGATACGCTTTCGTATATTTCGTCGATGAATGTATCCATTGGAAGCTCGTTTAGCGGAGCCGAATCAGGAACAAATGCCGGTAAGATTCGGGTGTTTCTGAATACACTGGAAGATACCCAGATTTCCGATGAATTGTTAAAACGGGCGATTTCAGAAAAGGTGGGAAATATTCCCGAGGCATATAAATTTGCTGTAGGCGCCGCCAACCGTTTTGGAGCTCCGGTTTCAATAAGTTTGCTGGGTTACGATCCCGATGAATTGGAAGTGGCAAAAGATGAATTGGAAGCAGAACTCGGAAAAATGCCGGCACTTTTTAATATCACCAACAACAGTCAAATTGGTAGTCAGGAATTACGTTTAACATTAAAACCTGAAGCTTATGCGCTAGGATTATCTACTCAATCGTTAATGGCTGAAGTGCGACAAGGTTTTTACGGTGGACTATCGCAACGTATTCAGGAAGGTAAAGATGAAATTTGGGTGTATGTGCGCTACACACACGATAACCGCGAAAATGTGGGGCAGCTCGAAAATATGCTGATTCATACCACAAAAGGAGATTATCCATTGGGCAGGATTGCTGAAATTTCTACCGCACGTAGTTTAAGTACCATTAACCATTTTAACGGTCGCCGCGAAATTCGCGTTGATGCTTATCAGAAAGACCAAAGCCAGTCAGTTCCCGATTTGATAAGTTATATTGAAACCAGCGTTTTGCCCGAAATCATAAAAAATCATCCCGAAATTACCTACATGCACCAGGGACAGCAAAAAGATACACAGGAACAAATGGGAAGTATGATACTTTATTTCGGCCTGGCATTTCTTATTATTATTTTGATAATTATGATATACTTTAAATCATTTAGACAAGGATTATTGGTAATTGCGATGATTCCTTTGGGAATGGTTGGTGCAATATGGGGGCATGGTATTCATGGGCAACCCATATCGATGATGAGTCTTTGGGGAATGGTTGCTCTCTCGGGAGTTATAATTAACGATGCCATTGTGTTTATGGCAAAATACAATCAAAATCTCGAAAGGGGAATGAAAATTCTAGAAGCTGTTAAAAATGCCGGAGTTTCACGTTTTCGTGCAATATTCTTAACTACTGTAACTACTACCGCCGGTTTAATGCCACTAATTCTTGAAAACAGTCCCGATGCTCGGATGCTTATTCCAATGGCAATTGCACTGGCTTACGGAATTTTATTTGGTACGGTATTTATCCTGATTATTTTACCCGTGCTTGTTGTAATTACAAACAAAGCAACCGTGGCAATGAAGAGTATCCACTCGATTGTGCCAATTGAACCAGAATCGGTTGAAACAGCAGTAATTAATGCAAGAATTGAAGAAACGCTTAGTGTAAATATGGCCAAAGAGTTTGAGTAGGAAATTATGGTTAGCCAGTTGCATGTTACGGGAGGCAAGTTCATCTTCCAACTTCGTGCTTCGCGCATCCAACTAAATTATAAAACATGAAAACAATAACAACACTACTAATAATCCTGATAACTCTAAATGTTGTGGGGCAGGAAAAACTATCCTTGTCCGATGCAATTGCATTGGGTTTGGAGAACAACTACGATTTGCAAATTGTAAGAAAAAGTGAAGAAATTACTTCGGTAAATAATAATTGGGGAAATACAGGTGCATTGCCAAGTATAAACTTCAATTTAATTGGGCGCGAGAATTTTAATGTAAACGACAATGACGATTATCGCACACAAACCGTTTCGCCCGAGGTAAGTTTAAATTGGGTGGTTTTTAATGGCTTTTCAGCAAAAATCACCAAAACTAAACTGCAAGAAATGGAGTTACAATCGCAAGGTAATACAACTGTGTTGGTGGAAAGTACCATTCAGGATATAATTGTGGCCTACAATGCAGGTTTGCTACAAAAGGCTTTGGTTGATGTTTACCAAGAGTTAGCCGACCTTTCGGAAGACCGTTACAAACGCACCGAAGACAGTAAAACCATGGGAGCCAGTACAACCTACGAAATGCTTCAGGCAAAAACTTCGTGGTTAGAAGACCAATCGGGTTATTTGCAACAAAAGGTAGATTACGAAAATTCAATTAGAAACCTGAATTACTTAATGGGGATACAAGATGACCAAAGTTGGACATTAACAACAACCTTGGAAACCAATATGCCGGAATATATGCTCGATGATTTAAAAGATAGGTTGCGGGGAAATAACCAAACGCTTAAAAATCAGTATTTAAACCAGAGTTTGTTGGCCAAAGAAACAGCACTGGCAAAAAGTAAATATTACCCAAAATTGAGTATGAATACTGGTGTCGGTAATACCTGGATGGATAATTATTACTCGGGCAGTACTCCTAATTATGGGCAAAGTTCGGCCGATGCTTACATTGGTTTAACCCTTTCGTTTAATATTTTTAATGGAGGAACTGCACGCCGAGGTATGCAAATTGCTGCAATTAATGAGGAGGTGGAGCAGGTTCAAACCGAGCAAATGAAACATAGTTTGAGCAATCAGTTACTTCAGCTTTATAGCAATTATAATGTTGAAAAAGCAGTTTTAGAATTGGCAAACGAGCAAGAATTTACAGCAAAGTTAAACCTCAGTTTATCGGCAGAAAAACTAAAAAGCGGAGTGATAAATTCATTTAATTACCGCGATGTACAAGTAGTTTATATGAATTCTGCAATTGCAAAACTTCGTGCGATTTATAATCTCATTCAGTCGAATACCGATTTATTGCGGATTACCGGTGGTATTATCAGCGAGTATGAATAAAACGACCCCAATTGGTAAACAATTAAAATATTATTGACGAACTTGGTAGAAAATTTTGACTTTTTTAGGAACCTTTTATCGGGGATATAATAAGAACTTGCCAGTCAGCAGGGAGATATGCAGATAAACTTTTCGACAAAAATTAATCCGAAAAATTCACATATAAAATTGCAATATGGGTGTAATGTGTTATATCTAAATTAGTCATTAAAAATATAATCAAAATCATTGCACCCAATTATGAGGACTAAAAATACACTCTTTTACAAGCAAAACCTAATCTATTTACTAAACTTTTCGGTAAGGATATCAGGTTCGAATGGAAAGCTAATTGGTCTTAATGTTTGTCTATTCACTGAACTATGACTGTTTAATCTCAAATTGGTAAACTGTATTTTGTAATTGTTGGTCGAGTATTTTTCTGTCCGTAATTACAATTACAAAAACTAAATTTAATACTCCCCATTCTTAGTACCACCAAATCTACTTTCTTAGTTGAAATTCAGAAAGCATTTTTATCTTTGTTATATCAGGTAAAACGAAAAAGGGTACTGCTGGCGAGCAACCTTTCAGGGATAACCTGATTCTGTGAGAATGGGTCCTGATAATAAACTGTCAGGACTTTTTACAAACATTCTTTCAGATATTAACCTTAAAAAAACGCATGGCGCGAAGCGACAAATTAAGCCACCTTTTTGTAAAGGTAAGCTGGAATGCACCTATCGATACCCTGATGCGTTTTTTTATTATTATAGTAATCGAAGAACGTATTTAATCCTTTAAAGAGTTCTGTTCCATTGTCAGCCGGACTAATGTAAATGTAATCACGTTTAACTGTTCTCCAAAGCCGTTCAATAAATATATTATCCGTTGCACGGCCTCTACCATCCATACTTATGAGAATATTCTGGCTATCAACATATTCTGTCCATAGTGCACATGTAAACTGGCTTCCCTGATCGGAATTAATAATCTCAGGTTTGCCATGGTTTCTGATAGCCATTTTAAGAACAGAGAGCGTATTGCCAGCGTCCAGACTGTTGAAACACATCCTAGGCAACAACATACCGGCTATAAACATCGATGATTGCGGTAAGACACATAAACTCTTTGGCCAAAGGAATGTATGTTATGTCGATTTCCCACAACTGGTTGGATCTTTCTATTTTTAGCCCCCGGATCAAATAAGGCCGAATATATTTTGCATGGCCTAATTTGCTCAGGTTCCGCTTTGGATAGATTGCCATGATGCCCATTTTGC
>CAYZBC010000207.1:0-9366 GCA_964476535.1 uncultured Maribellus sp. | reverse complement strand
TAAACCAATTCGGTAATCTCATATCTGTCTGTCTTTTAAGGTTATTGCTAACGGTGGCGGTATGAAATCGTTGGGGATTGCGGGCTACTTCCCTGTCAAACTACACCAAATTTAATGCGGTGCAGAATGCTTGCATAACCACCTAGACCCCAATGTTTTATACCGCGTGTTAGCTGCTGGTGTTCATTCATTATCAGTTAATAATCAATTTGTTACAATCTAAATTCCGCTCAATCGAAGCACTACTGTTCCCGAAAAAAATAGTTTTTAGGGTCGGCAAAAAAGTGATGGCAGGCAGGCAAGCTCTTTTGTAATTTTTGGTCGTGTGTCGGCTTGTGCGAATTACAAATGTGCTTGGCTGTGTGGGGTGGTGATTTAATGTTGTCTCCATACTAAATTTACCTTTTTAAAAATTCCTTAAGTGTAATCGTAGTTATCCCTAATCCCTTCGCTTTTATTTGCAACCCGTTGTCTGATGTCAATAATATTGGGTTTTCAGAAACATATTTTAGTGCTACCGTAAGAATCATATTGTCTGGAGAACGCTTATTAAAATCAATCGGAAGTAATGATAAATCGGCTATTTCCATTCTTAAATCTCTTTGGTCAATATTTCTATTTATTGACTTTAATGCTTTTTGTACTTTTATTTTCCCATCATTATCCAAGGTGGATTTCAGTTTATCAAGCTCATCTAATACTTTAGCTGAGAGTATTACAGGATATTCTTTGCTTATTTTAGAAATTATCTCTGGATAATCTACAAATACATTAGTATCAATGATGTAGAGGTTTTCTTTGTTTTTCTTTATCTCTTTTTTAGGTTTCTCAAATTTGGAGACATCTATTTTACCAACAATCTTAACCCCAATCCTATTAGAAGATTGACTAATAACATTCTGGTTACTTGCTACTTCATTTTGTTTAAAAGTTGATGAATTGTCACTAACCGTCGAGTTTACGTTTGAAACCGCACTGTCTAATATATAATCTTCACCTTTCCTTTTTACCGCTGGTATAGTAAAGGAAAACTCTTCCATTAATTTTGAAAGATACTTACCAACTTCGCTTTGGAGATTAACCTGATGGTCAAAATCTTGTTCTACAAGAATGTATGTGCATTTTTTTGCTCGACTGGTCGCCACATTAAAGCGGTTCACATTAAACGAAAATGAACTTGATTTAGGAACAACATAGAAACAATAATCAACATCTAAACCTTGTACTCTATCAACAGATTCTATCAGATAATTTCTTGTTTTCGTTTTCGTTTTTAAGTTTTGTTGTAAAAATGTTAGTGTTTCAATATAAGGCGTTAATACTGCAATATCATTATTCTTTAATATGGATAATTCATTTAAACTTTCCACTAAAAAACTAAGCATTGTGTTTATGAGATTTCCTTTAATATTTGCAAACAATATTAATGAAGGTCCTCCTTTAGGATGAGTAAATTTTGTTAACGAATTAAAATGCTGAATATCATTACTAATATCCGAAAACAAAGATTTAGATTGTATGGTATTTTGGTAGAAGCTGTTTGTAAATTCGGTTGAGCGTTCTGTAAGTCTTCGTGTTTCAACTTTCCTATAGAATAAAAATTCATCTATTTGACTTATGGTGCTCATACCATTGATGAGCGTATCAATATTAGGAAAAACTTTATAGTTTTTATTGGTAACAATTGGAACAATCTGTTTGGGGTCACCAACGACGATTACTTTTTTCCCAACCTTACACGCTGCAGCAATTGTTGTTAAATAAGCCTGAGATGCTTCCTCAACTATTATGTAGTCGTAAGACTGTATTTGTTCTTCCCAAATTCTAGAAAATTGGTAAAACGTGGTAAGTGTTAAATGTCCTTTTGTTGGCAAAAGGTCTTTAGCATTAATGAGTTTGGGAAATTTTTTCTTTTCATCTATTGAAATTGGTAGTTTTGAGACACGTTGTTCTTCAAATAATTTATCTAGAAAAGGTTTTTCGCAAACTTCAATTGCAGCTTTATTTGTAAGAGCTGTAATCAATACAGAATGATTGTTAAGTACTAAACGAGAAACGACGTCGGCTATTTGATGTGTCTTTCCTGTGCCTGGAGGACCTTGAAAAATATAAACATTTGATTTATTGACCTCCTTAATTATTGCATCGGCTATATCAATATTTTCTATTAGTAATTTTGGTTGTCGTTCATTTACTAAGCTAAATTGAAACCCCAAAATTTTATTCCAAATAGAAGTGTCTGTTATATTTATACTTTCACTAAAATCCTTTAAATTTTGAAGATACTCGAATGGTGGAATTGTTGGGCCAAAAGCTAATATCTGATTATATTGAATATTCTCAATGAACTCTTCATCCATTTCTCTAATTAGCATTGTAATCCAGCCTTCTCTTTTTGATGGAATATAGTCAACAATCTTTGTTTCGGAACGATTCCGGTCTTTTAACAAAGCGGAATAAGTTAGATTATCCCAACTTGAAGGACGTTCCAAACCAGTTTTCAATGTAAAACAAGTTAGTTTCTGGTCAAGACGAGGAGCGTTATATTTTTCACCAGTAGGGATGTCTATAAATACGTTTCCTCTTTTTTCGTCTAGGCCTCTAAATTGCCCTACATAGATATTACCATTCTGAAACAGCGACAACCCCGTAGCATTAAATATTTTCTTAACGGAGAACTCAAGTTCTTTAAGTTCTTCTGAATAAAACTGTATTTGATTTTCTTTTGTTACCATAAATTAAAATGTAAAATCATCTCCACCAACCGCAACATTCTTTTCCTTATTGAAACTCTTCGTTTGCTTTAGATTCGAAAATAGACTTTCTTTCATTTTCTCACTTGTCACTAAGATAAGGTGAGATTCGGATTCCAAGGCATCAAACACACCGTCAATTTCAGAAATATGTTTGTTATTTGGAACCCTAAAAAGTACATTTTCTGCAAGCCCTTCTTCCAACAATTCAAGTCTGTCTTTGAACAACCGTGGGCTGTTACCTGGATAAATAACGATTAAGTACATTAGCTTATCTTCAAGCATGTCCCAATGTTCCTTGTCCAAATACAGCAAACCACCTTTAGCACTACGAACTACACAGTCCACTTGATTACCATCTGGGTCAATTATGTTTGTAAGGGCTGCACCTGCATTATTCACATTTGAGATTTCAAACCCATTTTTATCTAAAAAATAAACTGCGTGAGTTTTTGCATTACCGCTTTCTCGCTTTTGGTCTTCCTCCGAAAGGCCAAGTCTATCTTGAAGTAACCTGTCAATATCCTCTTTATAATCGAAAGAATCTTCATCCAAAAGAGCCTCATTTCTAAGTGTTTTTCTTTCCCATTCTTTCAAATTAAGAAGCATATCCGATGGAAAAGACTCTGGTAAATGTTCTAAAATATCTTTAATTAGGATGCTGGATACATAATATTTACCATCTTTTTTAACTTTTAAGTCCCTTGTAAATTTATTGATGGAAATTTCATTAAATGTTCTTTGATAAGGTATTTCATTACCATTGTAGATATAAATAGGATAACTACCGTAAAACTCCCATTTTTTATAAAACGGTTCATCCCATAATTTTGAATTTTGCTCTAAAATTTCGAAATCAATACTTTCAATAAGTTGAATTTTTACAATATTAAAATGGGTTAATTTCGTCCCAATACTACTGTCTACAATATACGTAGTTTCATCTTCTTTTTTGATTGCTGTGTAAATTGAGTATGCATATTCTTCATCCTCGGCAAGATGAAATAGGTTTGACTTTACGGTTGTACTTTGAAGTGTGTAACTCCTAATTCCATCGCTATTAACGGATGTTATAACTGGAATTATAACGGATATTAAATTACTTGAAGATAAATTTACATAACTATTGATTTGCTTAATCAGCTCAATATTCTTTGTAACTATTTGAGATTTATAGCTTGATAGCCAATGAATTGTATTCCATATTATTTGTGAATTGCTCTTAGCCTTTGCATAATGCCCAATTACAGCAACTGAATCATAATTATCCAAGATTGCAGATTTCCTTAACTTTACTATTGCGCTATCAATTCCATTGTAGTCAAGTCCAGAAATAAATGCTATTCTTTTCGTTTGGTCAATTTTTATCCATTCCTCCAACCATTGAGGTATGATTTCGGATTCTATTGCATAATTTTTATCTACACAATTTTTTAGAACTAAGTTTTCGAATTTAAAATCCGATATTTCATATAAATCTAATTCAAATATTACATCAAGAAATAATTTGTAGGAAGAATTTAATTGTGATTCATTTTTTTGTGCTCTCCAAAAATCATTGAACTTTTGTTTCGACCATTGTCTTTGACCAGAGTATTTTTCATACAATAATTGAAACACCACTTGATGGACAGAATAATACGTGTTTTTTTCAGATTCGATTTTCGAGCAAACTTCGCTAAGTTGCATTTGCCTGGTTTTGAATATTAACTTTCGCAATTTTGCTTTTTCTTTTATAGCCGCGAAGGATTCAATAAGTTCATCTAAAACATTTGATTCTCCTTTAAATTCTTCAACTACATCAGAAAGATTAAGCACTTTTTTATTGTCACCTTTACCAAACTGGATTCTGTCGCTTAAATCGTAAGTACTTAATGGATTTTGGTTAATCAGAATTTTACTTCTGAGATTTTCTATGATTTTTTGAACTTTTTCTGGAATTGCATTAATATCCTCAACCGTTCTTAGAATTTGATGGATGATTATATGCTCAGATGAGTTTGAATCATAGATAGCACCAGTTTTTAGGTGGAATGCAGGTAAATTCAAAATAAAGTTATTAACCTGTTCCCATGGTAAACTAGAAGGTAAGAGCTTTGCCAAATTTTGCTCATAAACTTTAGATTCAATAATTGCTTTAAGCAATTTATCATCCTGTAACAAACCAATTTTGTTACGAGTGACACTGCATAATGATTTATCTAATTCTGTGAATAAAGCTTTTAGCCCGATATTTGAATTTATATATGCTTTTAAGTCAGTATTTGATGCGTCAAAGGTTTGAGTATCTTCAATTTCCGAAATAGACCATAGACCATCTTCATTTGCCTTCAAAGTATGTTCATCAAAGAAAGTACTGTAATCCCCATCATTCTCCATCCAATCTAAAAGGGTATTTGCAGAAAGTGTTTTAAGAGCAACTATTTCTGTCCAATCTATCCCGGAACTATCATCAGTTTTTAGTTTAAATGCTTGAATTATATCGCCACACTTTTTGAGAGGAAGTATTTTTAATTTTGATAGATGGAAGATTTCTTTAATTGTTTGATAATTTTCCAGAGACAATGGCTGAAATGCATTTGACCAGAACACTTTATCCGTATTCAAAAATTTTGACTCATCATTAATATAGAGCCATGGAATATCCGCCCATTTGCTTTGTAATATTTCTTCATCCTCATTCTTCCAACTATAAATGGTCTTTAAATCATCAACATAGTTTTCAATATTTTGAGAAGTGAAAAATTGAGACCATTCATTGAACAATATTGAATTGAGAATGAATGAAGTAAATACCTTATTTTTAGCTATTAATTCTTTAATTAATTCTGGTGAAAGACTATTGTATTCATGGTCAATAATCTGAAATTTTTGAATTGAATTAACATCTATATTTTCGTGACGGCTTATTAGTTGACGAAGTGGTCTGGCTGTGTGATTTTCATCAACAAACAACTTTAGTTCACCGAAATATTTAGTTTCACCTATTCCCATCATAAACTCGCTGTTCTGCAAAAAGTCAATGAGATTAAGTTTAAGCGAAATATTGAGATTACTTAAGTTTGAGTTATTTGCAATACGGTTATACGCCAATGCTTTATCATTAATATAACCATCGAATGACAATAAGTAATTGTTAATATTTGAATATTCATTGAGATTAAGGTTGACGGTATTATAACCTAATCCTCTAAATAGATTTTCATAATTGATTGTTTTACTATTTACCAACCAAGCTTCGTGTTCTTTCAATAATCCTTCTATCGAGTACAACGCTTTGTTGTGAACGATGAACGGAATATTACCAAAACTATTAGGTATATATTTTACCAGTTTATTTAACCATTTTAGAAGTTCGGATTCTTCATAAAGTGATTTTTCAGCAATTATTTCTCCTAAACGCCCACATATTTCTGGAGTAATAAACTCTGACAATTTCTCCAAATCAATGATTTCTACTTTCAAATAATCATACTTTTTTAAATAGCTTGAATCAAGAGTAGAATGAGGAAGATGTTTTTTTGTATTTATAATTTCATAAAAAATATCATTGCCAAATAATTTTATTAACCCCGAAGTATCTAAGATTGTTTCAGATAGCAATTGAGTTTGGTTGACATCGTTGACTATAATAGGTTCAGTATTTAATTGCTCCAAATACTTTTGGTTATAACTGTCTATAATTTGCTGTGCAGTATCGTCTTCGGGTAGCGGATTTTTTAGAAGTAATGATAGGTAGGAGCTAAAAGAATTGTTATCGTTTATAAACTCCATTGCATAATTTGATAAAGTAGTAACGTGTTTTTCTGCCACCTTTATCATAATGTATTTATTCCAAAGATTGTCTCCTTGAATTTTTTGGCGGTCAGATGAAGGAACAAAATCAGCATTTACTAAAAATGGAAGTTGAAATCTTGTATCTTCCATTGGTAAATATGTAAACAAACTGGAATATTTGGAGATACCTTTTATATATTCCTTTTCTGGTGAAATTTTGTTGTCAACTAATGAAATACCAAATGAAATTTCCGTTTTGCTGGCAGATGCCAATTTTGGTGGAATTGTTTCAATTTCCCTTCCATCTAAATCTATGAAGTAGTATGTAACTTCATCATAATCATTTATTTTGGATTGCTTCTTTAACCCAATATTTAGTTCAGAGAATGCTTCATCTGATACAGCGATATCCTCAAAAGTTTGTTTTGTGTAATGAAATATATCAAGATGTTGTTCTTTTTCCAAACCAACATATACAAGTTTAGATTTCTCAATTTCAATAATATTACCACTATCATTCCGAATGACAGTAACACCGTTTTTTGGAGACCTAAATTTTGAAGTGTTTCTCAGGAATAATAGAAATTGTGGACGTTTAGTGATATTATCTATGGCTAATTTGTATTCCTCAATATTATTTTCTCCAAGTTTCAATGCAAATTGAACAGGATTATTAAAATTATTGAAGTTGCTGTCATTGAACTCATTGGGTAAATGGTTTTGCCAGATTGGTATTACTTGCCAAGGTATATCGGTTGAACCATTAAAACGTCGTTTTTGATTTCTGTACTTTAATTTATCTTCCTTTAAGAGGTCAGGATACTTTTTGTACCTCTCACTACTGAAATAAAACTTATCAAAATCGTCAAAAAGTGTACTATTCCGCATAAAAGCAAATTGATAACCACCTGACTTTAGCCATACTTCCATACTGTCGGTAAATACTGATTTGAATCCAATGCCTTTGTACCCTGTTTTTTTATTATCGCTTTTTTTAGTACTCTCTGCAGCACTCGTAATCGCTTCAACATCATCCATGTTAAAAGGAGCTCCATCATGCATAATGAAGAAGTAATCTCCACTAATGTCAATATGAAACTCTACTTTTTCCTTACCAGGAGCATCATCAGCATTTTGTAATAGTTCAAAAATCATCCGTTGCTTTGAAGAATACATACCTTTACCAATTTCACGCATTAAATTGGCAATCATCTTATTAGCTTCGGGGTTATTAAGTCTCTCAAAGCGTAATCGAATGTACTCTTGATAAGGGTCTAATTTTAATTCTTGAATTGAGTTTGGAATAGCATTGGGCAATTTTCCTTCATTCTCTTTAATCGAAAATATGTAAAACTTTCCTTCTATTAAATCGATATTTGGAGAAACAAAAACTTTTAGTGATTCGCCTTGATTCATCAAAATGGCTCCAGATTCACTAAACATTACATTGTCAAATGAAGCAAATCTTTCACCGTCTTTATGGTATCTGCCAAAATATTTAATATCAGATGATATTTTATTTGCTCCTTTTTCTAATATTCCTTTGATTTTAATCTGATTAAGTTCAGAAATCTTTTTTATTCTTAATGAATAAGGGTTGTTTTTGCCATTGGGGTTGTCTGTGTCGTCTAATTCTACCTTATAGTAAAAACCATCTCTTAATTCTTGGGCTTTGCCATAGTAAAAGGAAACACGCTTATCTAATACTTCAATATCATCAAATTCAGGATAATATAATTGCATTAAACTGATTGAATTTATAAAATGATTAAAAAATCCTGCATTATCATTTATTTTTTTGAATGCTGCAATAAAAGTTAAGTCCTTTGATTGCCAGTATTTTTTTAGTTGTTCTATGTAATTTCTCATATACTTGTAATCGTTCTTAAGAGCGTTGGAAAAAATTGCACTCTTTTGCAAATTTTGGTTTGTGTGTCAGCCTGTGCGATTTGCAAATGTGTGCAATGTGGTGCGCCAAGAAGCGTGCGTTTATTATATATTTAAATACCTAATTGTATGAAAGTTACAATCAACCCAATTTGTTGTTCAGGTTGAAGCCGAAGTGATGATGTAAGAGAAAACAACTACATTAAAGCTCACAGAAAGCGGATACATAAGCTGCAAGAGTCAGGCTTCGTTACGCAAATAGTAGTGGTCAATCTTCCAGATATGATGAAACCTGTCACCATGATAGATGATATGGAGAATTTAAGTACCCATTAACGACGAAACTATCAGGACTACTCGGAGTAGTATTTTGTTGCGTGTGTATCAAAGGTAGCGCATGAACTTGGGAGCCCCTAACAGTGCAATCAGACTGGATGCAGCTGAGGGAGTCGGAGGCGTTCATAGTAGTGTTAGATGCTTGAAAAGGTAAAAGCAAGCTTAGCGAAGGAATGCTACTGTAAAGAAACAACAAATTAACGTTTAACAGTCAAAATTGATGAAGTATCAGAAAAAGGACGAATCAGAGGTACAAAAAGAGCTTTTTCCAAGACGGAGGAGCGAAATACCTGGTAATGAAAGGTTACAAACGTTACAGGAGAAGTTATATCATAAGTCAAAACAAGAACGGGATTTTACATTTTATGTACTCTATGACAAGATTTTTATACCCTATGTTCTAAAAGAAGCATGGTTGAAAGTGAAGAAGAAGAATAGTGCAGCAGGAATTGATAAGCAAACTGTAAAAGATGTAGAGCAGTATGGTGTTGAAAAATACTTACAAGAGCTACGAGAAGATTTACGGAAACAGACTTATCAACCACAGGCAATCAAGCGTATATATAGAATAAAAGCCAATGGGAAATTACGACCTATTGGCATCGGTGTTATT
>CAYZBC010000206.1:6031-9402 GCA_964476535.1 uncultured Maribellus sp. | reverse complement strand
TAGTGCAAAAATACTATATTTCCCTGTTTGGTTCTGGCTTGTCCAGGTTAGGTAAATCAAAGGAATAATTTAATTGAGGAATATATCTGACACCCAGCCAAAGTGGTAATTCATTGCTTCCGTTAAAATGTGCCACCGATGAAAATTGTCCTTTAAAATCTATTCCCTTAGATTTTTCTAATGGCTTATCTTGTCCGGATAATTGACTGATAAAAAGTGTAAAAATGAATGATAATATAAATTGTTTATTTTTCATTATTTGGATAAAAGACCATAAAACAAAAAGTTCATAGATTCCATTATTAAGTCCTGAGGGTGTTTGTAGTTAGAGACTAAATTTTCGTCGTCAAATATTTTCGACATTTGATTAAAGTAATACATAATAAATTCAATTTTTATATCTTTTCGAATTAATCCTGTTTTTTGAGAATTAGTAAGAAAATTTACAAAAATATCGATTGATTCATTACTATATTTTTCGATTTGAGATTGAAGACAAAGTTCCGGCATTTTGTAAATATCACTTATAAATTCAGTACTTATTTCTTCTGAAGCCTTAAGTTTTATAGTAATCATTTCCTTTATTTTATCTTGAAATTCCAGATTACTATCTACTACTTCTCTATATTTGGAAAGTGAATTTGTTACTTCCTCGTGCCATATTGTTTTAGCCAGCTCAATTTTATTTGGAAAAAATTTATAAAAAGTCATTTTGCTTACTCCTGCTTCTTTGCAAACTTCTTCAACGGTAACCCTTTTTATTCCGTGTTTCCAAAATAGATTTTTGCCCGTATTATAAATACTCTGAAACTTTGGATTGTCTTTTATGATATGCATAAAAATATACTTTTACGATACAAATGTACGAATTGTATAATTAATTACAATAATCGTATAGTATGTTATTCGAAATAAAACTGTCTTTTTTTGGGTAATCTTATTTTTTGTTCTTTAATTTGAATGAGGATTTAGCATTTTTCCAGAATGTATAAATTCATATAATCATTCGACTCTATTCTATTATGTACGATATAATTGGCGATGTTCATGGTCATGCATCTTTGTTAAAAAAGTTGCTACAAAAGTTAGGTTACAAAAAAGGTGAGAATGGATATTTTCACTCTGAGCGAAAAGCAGTTTTTGTTGGCGATTTTATAAACCGTGGCCCCGAAATCAGGAAAACAATTCGAATAATTCGTAACATGGTTGAAAACGGAAATGCTTTTGCTATTTTGGGAAATCATGAAATAAGCGCTGTTATCTTTCATTTAAAAGATAAGGGTGGAAAACCGCTGGTAAAAGAACCCAGAAAAAATTATTTGTCGCTTATAAAAACCATAAATGAGTTTTTATCTTTTTCTGATGAATGGAAAAGTCATTTACGCTGGATGCGACACTTGCCTTTGTTTTTAGATCTGGATGAAATACGTATTGTACATGCATGTTGGTCTGATTCTGCAATTAAGATTGTAAAGTCTGCCTATGACGAGCGTGGCAGTAAAAGCATTTTTAGGGAGTATTATAAAAACCCGAAATCGGAATTGAGTAAAAGTATAAGTGTGTTAACAAAAGGCATCGATTTGAAAATGCCCGGCGATTTAAAAGTAATAAGTAATAAAGGTATTGCACCGCGTTCGTTTCGCTTAAGGTGGTGGGAAAATCCGATGGGTAAAACTTTTAAAGAAATGTCGTTTGAAAGTAAATGTGAGTTACCTTCTTATTCATTACCAAAGGAAATTAATCCTAAAACATTTTTTTATTTTGAAAATGAGCCAATTGTATTTTTTGGACACTACTGCCGGGCAAACGGACCGCATATTATTAAACCCAATTTGTGTTGTGTCGATTCGTGTGTTTCGGGAGCAAAAACTTTGATGGCTTACCGTTGGAGTGGCGAAAAAATGTTGAGACTTGAAAATTTATATCAAATTAGTTGATATAATAGGAGTTTAAATTATTGATAGGCAGTGTGTTGTATGTTTATTGAAAAAAATTAATTTTTGTATTGTAGAAAAAGAAAGAAAGTATATATTTGCATCACTTTATTAAGCACAATAAGTGCTGAAAAAAGAAGTTCATTAGATTAAAATAAATAAAACGGTGGCGTAGTTCAGTTGGTTAGAATATCGGCCTGTCACGCCGAGGGTCGCGAGTTCGAGTCTCGTCGTCACCGCAATTATTTTTAATGAACATCATATTATGGTGGCGTAGTTCAGTTGGTTAGAATATCGGCCTGTCACGCCGAGGGTCGCGAGTTCGAGTCTCGTCGTCACCGCAAAAAAAAGCAGTTTCGTTTGAAGCTGCTTTTTTTGTTGAGAATTTCTTTAATCGCCTAAAAGAATATATAATCTTAGATTGCATCATCCCAGAGTTGCCACCATTACCGCTTTAATAGAATGTAAACGGTTTTCCGCCTGGTCGAAAACTACGGAAGCTTCGCTTTCGAAAACTTCATCGCTTACTTCCATTGCTTCTATTCCGAATTTCCGAAATATTTCTGCACCAACTTTGGTTTCGCGATTGTGGAATGCCGGCAAACAATGCAGGAATTTTACATCTGGATTTCCGGCTAAATCCATCGCTTTTTTATTTACATGGTAGGGAAGAAGTAGTTTAATCCGTTCTGCCCATACTTCGTCGGGTTCGCCCATCGAAACCCAAACATCGGTGTATAAAAAGTCGCAATTCTTTACGGCCTCTTCAACACTTTCTGTAATAGTTATTTTTGCTCCGGTTTGTTTTGCAATTTCTCTGCATTCGTTTTGCAATTCAGTGGAAGGTTGGCATTCTTTTGGTGCTGCTGCCCTAAAATCCATCCCCAATTTGGCTGCGCCTACCATTAAGGAATTTCCCATGTTATTTTTTGCGTCGCCCAAATAACAGAACTTAATTTGCGAAAGTGGTTTATTCGAATGTTCTCGCATGGTAAGAAAATCAGCCAGAATTTGTGTAGGATGAAACTCGTTTGTTAAACCGTTCCAAACCGGTACTCCTGCATATTTCCCTAGTTCTTCAACAATGTTCTGTCCAAAACCACGGTATTCAATTCCGTCGTACATTCTGCCCAAAACGCGTGCTGTGTCTTTCATCGACTCTTTTTGTCCAATTTGCGTTCCCGAAGGACCGAGGTAGGTAACTTTTGCTCCTTGATCGAAAGCTGCCACTTCAAAAGCACAACGAGTCCGTGTCGATGCTTTTTCAAAAATTAATGCAATATTTTTATTGGTTAATTGAGGTTTTTCGGTGCCTGCATATTTTGCTTTTTTTAAAGTTGATGAAAGTTCGATTAAATATTTAATCTCATCTGTTGAAAAATCCAACAACTTTAGAAAATTTCGGTTTTTTAAATTGAATGCCATGTTTTTATATTT
>CAYZBC010000206.1:0-5931 GCA_964476535.1 uncultured Maribellus sp. | reverse complement strand
TAATTTTCGAACCATACGATTTGTCTTCCAGCTTTTTAGCCTCAGTAATTACACTCTTTTTTCCGCCTTTTTCAATAAAATTCAAACAAGCTCTAATTTTTGGTTCCATTGTTCCTTCGGTAAATGTACCCATTTCCAAATATTTCAGCGTGTCGTTATAATCCAGAAATTCTAATTTTTCCTGCGACGCTTTTCCAAAGTTTTTATAAATAAAAGAGACATCGGTAAGCACGTAAAACTCATCGGCATTAATGTTTACTGCCAATAAACTTGATGCCATGTCTTTATCTATCACAGCATCAATAGTTCGAACAATATTTTCTTCGTCGAAATAAACCGGAATTCCACCGCCGCCGGCGGCGATTACAATGTTACCACCGCGAAGCAATTGTTCAATAATCTCTTTGTTGATTATTTCGAGTGGCACCGGAGACGGAACAACTCTTCTATACGTTCCTTTTGTTTTCGGTGAAGGTTTAAAAATCCAATTTTTTTCTTCCGCTAATTTTTCTGCTTCTTTTTTAGTATAAAATTTTCCAATTCTTTTAGTAGGATTATTAAATGCCGGGTCGTTTTGGTATACCTCAACCAAAGTAACTATGGTGATTACATTTTTTCTAATACCGTGTTTATTTAAAACATTTCGCATCATTCTTTCAATCATGTAACCAATTCCTCCTTGCGAATCGGCAACGCAAATATCCAGCGGCATTTGTGGAATATTATAAATTTGTTCACCGGCATCGTTTCGCATCAGAATATTTCCAACTTGTGGACCGTTACCATGTGTAATAACCAATTCGTATCCATCGTTGATTAAATGAATCAAGTTTTCCAGTGTTTCCGTTGCATTTTTCTCCTGCTGTTCAATGGTTCCTTCTTCGTCTCCCCGCAGAATGGCATTTCCACCAAAAGCAACAACGGCAAGTTTTTTCATTTATTTTTAGTTATATGTTGAAACAAACATATAAATTCAAAAGAAGATAAGAAACCCCTTTTTATCAGCTTTTTAAAATTTATTACCTATTGTAAAACAGTGTTTCGTCAAACTTTAATTTAAGACGATGAGGTTTATTAACATTTTGTTTTTGATATGAATCCATTTTAAGCTGAATTTATTGAACGGCAGAGTTACTTTTTTAGTTAAATTTGCATCTTATTCAAACAAAACTTCTAAATGGCCATAAAAAGAAAAAAGCCAGTAAAAGCTAGCAATAAAAAGAAAAGAACAAGAGTGTTCTTTTTTAAGAATGAGAAATTTAGGTTTGTTCTTGGAGTACTGGTTTTATTGATTTCGGCCTATTTACTAATCGCTTTTATTTCCTTTTTGTTTTATGGTGCTGCCGACCAAAGTAAACTCGATTTAAAATGGTCAGAGTTGGTATTTAAATCGGATATAAAAGTGAATAATAAAGCGGGGAAAACCGGTGCTTTTTTATCGGAGTTAATATTTAACCGAGGTTTCGGGATTGCTTCTTTTTTGTTTATTTATTTATTGGTTATTACGGGTTTCAAGATTATAGGTCGTAATTTGGTGAAGTATGGAAAAAGTTTTGTATTCAGTTTGGTGATAATAATTTGGTTGTCGGTTGCTTTGGGATTGATATTTACAAAAACCGATGTTGGCTCATCCATTTATATAGGTGGACAATATGGATTTGTTTTAAGCAACTGGCTAAGTTCTTTAATTGGGGTTACAGGGTTGGTTTTTTTACTGCTTATTTTGGCGTTGGCCATGGTAATTATTTGTTTCGAGAAATCGTATTCAATAATAAGAGGGCTGTTTAAAAAGAAAGTCAACGATAAAGAAATAGTAGAATCAGTAGAAAAAGGCGAGGAATTTATTTTTGAGGATTCTATATCGAAAGTTATTGATGAAGATGATGTGGTAAAGGCAATATTTGAACCGGATTCTAAAGAAGATATTGCTGAGACAGAAATGGAAATAAAAAGGATTGAAACTAAGGACGATTTTTCGAAAGAGGAAGACAGTGATTTGGAATTAGTTGTTCATCCAAAAGTAAAAGAGCAAGAAACCGATGAGGTAAATTCGGAAGATATGGAAGATTATGATCCAACATTGGATTTATCGAGTTTTAAATTTCCTACACTCGATTTGCTCGAAGACCATAAATCTGGAAATGCAGAAGTTACCAATGATGAGCTAATTTCAAACAAAAATAAAATTGTTGAAACCCTTCGACACTATAAAATTGAGATAATTAAAATTAAGGCGACCATCGGTCCAACCATAACATTGTACGAAATTATACCTGCTCCGGGTATTCGGATTGCAAAAATTAAAAACCTTGAGGACGATATTGCCTTAAGTTTAGCAGCTCTGGGTATTCGTATTGTAGCACCAATTCCGGGACGTGGAACAATCGGTATTGAAGTACCAAATCAACATCCTGAAATTGTTTCAATGAGGTCGTTGATCGCTTCGAAGAAATTTCAGGAAACAACGGCTGAACTACCCATTGCCATGGGAAAAACAATATCCAATGAAACATACATGGTTGATTTGGCTAAAATGCCGCACATTTTAGTGGCTGGTGCAACCGGGCAAGGTAAGTCGGTTGGAGTGAATGTTATAATTACATCACTGTTATATAAAAAACATCCGTCGCAATTGAAGTTTGTTTTTATTGATCCTAAAAAAGTAGAGTTAAATCTCTATTCAATAATTGAAAAGCATTATTTGGCTAAATTACCAGACGAGGAGGAACCGGTTATTACCGACATTCAAAAGGTTAAGGCTACGCTGAATTCTGTTAATGTGGAGATGGATAGTCGTTACGATTTGCTGAAAAAAGCACACTCCCGTAATTTAAAAGAGTATAACAAAAAATTTATAAGTCGTAAATTAAACCCTGAAAAAGGGCACAAGTTTATGCCGTACATTGTGGTTGTTATCGACGAGTTTGCCGATTTAATTATGACTGCAGGAAAAGAGATTGAATTGCCAATCGCACGAATTGCTCAGTTGGCAAGGGCTGTTGGTATTCACATGGTAATTGCAACACAACGCCCGTCGGTAACTATTATTACTGGTGTTATAAAAGCCAATTTTCCGGCACGAATTGCATTTAAAGTAGCTTCCATGATTGATTCGCGAACCATTCTTGACCAATCGGGTGCCAATCAATTAATTGGAAAAGGCGACATGCTGATTTCTGCGAATAGTGAGGTTACCCGAGTTCAATGTGCTTTTGTTGATACGCCGGAAGTGGAAAGAATTTGTGCTTTTATTTCTGAACAGCGAGGATATCCAACGGCATTTCTTCTGCCTGAATATTCTGGTGATGAGGAACCTGGTCCCGGACAGGTGGATTTGAATAATAAAGACGAAATGTTTGAAGATGCCGCCCGCGTTGTGGTTCAGAATCAAGTGGGATCTACATCCATGATTCAGCGTAAATTTTCAATTGGGTATAATCGTGCAGGGAGAATAATGGATCAATTGGAAGCTGCCGGTATTGTTGGGCCGAGCGAAGGAAGTAAAGCCAGGCAAGTGCTGCTTCAGGATGAGTATAGTTTGGAACAATTGTTGAATAGGTTAAATTAAAATTTCAAAATGAAAAAAGTAGGTCTTTTAAGTATAATTTTATTGGCATTTATTTTATCGTCGGCTCAGCAAGACGAAAAAGCAAAAAATATTTTAGCCCAGGTAAGTGAAAACACACGTTCATTTTCTTCCATTCAGGCTGAATTTACATTTACAATGGACAATAATGAAATTGATATTCATGAAAAAAATGAAGGTACTATTAAAATAAAAGGGCAAAAATATTCGGTTGATCTGCCTGACTTGGGAATGAAAATATACTCTGATGGGCAGACTTTGTGGCATTATATGAAAGACGGAAACCAGGTTACCATTTCCGATATCGACGAAGAAAATAATGACTTAATGGATCCCACATCGCTTTTTAGTATTTATGAAAAAGGTTTCGATTCGAAATTTATTTCCGAAGAAAAAGAGGCAAATAAAGTACTTTATTTAATTGAATTATACCCGGATGATGAAGCGTTAGAACTTTCGAAAGTAAATATAAAAATAGATAAAGCAACTATGATGATTCATTCTGCAACGCTGTTTGACACCGATGAAAATTTGTATGGGATTTTGGTTAAAAAAATGGGAACCGATAAATCATTTCCTGATTCCGATTTTGTTTTTGATGCCAGCAAATACGATGATGTAGAAGTTATTGATTTCCGCTAAAGCTTTGTACGGCAAGATTATACGAATTTAATCCAAAACCCATAATACAACCTTTGCAAACTGGCCCGATTATCGATTTATGCCTGAAATCTTCACGGGTTAATGTATTTGAAATGTGTACTTCAACAACCTTTGTTTTTACACCCGAAATGGCATCTCGAATTGCAATCGAAGTATGGGTGTAAGCACCTGCGTTAATTATAATCCCATCAGAATTAAAACCGTATTCGTGAATTTTATTTACGAGTTCACCTTCTATATTAGATTGAAAATAATCTAACTTAAAAGCAGGGAAAGTTTTTTTCAATTCAATAAGGTAGGATTCAAAACTTTTAGCTCCGTAGATATCTTTTTCTCTAACACCTAGTAAATTAAGGTTTGGACCGTTGATTATCAGTATTTTCATGTAATTTCTATTTTAATATATTTTATAGTAACTTTATATAATGTTTAGCGTATCTGAACAATATAAATGTTTAAGTTAAAAAGATAACCATCATTTTTCCAAAAAAAAGGAAAATGATTATTCGTAAATATAAAAAAAAGAAAGCTATGAAATGGGAAGATGAAAAAAAGGGTTACGAAAATTATCTAAAACTTGAAAAATCCCTGTCGCTAAATTCAATTGCGGCTTATATAAACGACGTTAATAAACTAATCAGTTTTCTGGATAGCAAGTTTAATAATGTGACACCTGAAAAAGTTAAACTTCTGCATCTTAAAAATTTTGTTGAGTGGTTAAATGAAAAGGAAGTCAGTCCAAGAACACAAGCACGGACAATTTCGGGAATAAAATCGTTTTACAAATATCTGCTAATTGAAGGTAAAATTACAAGTGACCCAACAGCGTTATTGGAATCACCTAAAATCGGACGAAAATTACCAGATATTTTATCGATGGAAGAGATTGATACTTTAATTGAAGGTATTGATTTAAATAAAGCTGAAGGACAACGAAATAAAGCGATGCTTGAGACACTTTACAGTTGTGGTCTTAGGGTTTCTGAATTGGTAAACTTAAAAATTACTAATTTATTTTTCGAACAGGGTTTTGTGAAAGTTGAAGGGAAAGCCGGTAAAGAAAGATTGGTGCCGGTTAGTGGTAGAGCCGTAGAAGAGATAAATAATTATTTGAGTGGTTACAGAAAAACATTGAATGTTAGTAAAGAGAGTGAGAATGTTTTGTTTTTAAACAGAAGAGGTAGAGGATTGAGTAGAGTAATGATTTTTACGATAATTAAAAATCTGGCAGAAAAAGTTGAACTGGGGAAAAGAATTAGTCCTCATACGTTCAGGCACTCGTTTGCAACACATTTAATTAATGGTGGTGCCGATTTGAGAGCTGTTCAGGAAATGTTGGGTCACGAATCGATTTTAACAACAGAAATTTATACCCATTTAGATCGCGATTATTTACGAAACACAATTCATCAGTTTCATCCCAGATCTTAGTTTTTTCCATTATTTTAGTTGAAAGGAGCATTTTGAATTTTTGACATTCAGAATGCTTTTTTTTTATTTGGTTTATTTCTTAATAGATAAATTACTTAAACATTTATGCAAAAATGATTGTTAAGATATTGTTTATTCAGCATGTAAAACATGGTGAATCAAATTCTTAATCCCAATGGGTAGGAAAAAAAAGTTATTTTTGTTGACCGATTTATAAGAAGAAAAATGAGTTTTATTAAGTTAATTATTAG